>NZ_DASUHS010000144.1:0-21216 GCF_036273375.1 Mycobacterium sp.
GCGACGGGCTGCGCCCCGGCTCGATCGCGGACGCGAACGACGCCGCGCAGCTGGCCGAGCTGAAGACCCTCGGCGAGCTCACCCACATCGCCCGGGCCCGCGACGTCCAGGTGATGATCGAGGGCCCCGGGCACGTGCCGATGCACAAGATCGCCGAGAACGTCCGGCTCGAGGAGGAGTGGTGCGGCGAGGCGCCGTTCTACACCCTCGGCCCGCTGGCCACCGACATCGCGCCGGCCTACGACCACATCACGTCGGCGATCGGCGCGGCCATCATCGCCCAGGCAGGCACCGCGATGCTCTGCTACGTGACCCCCAAGGAACACCTGGGGCTGCCGGACCGCAAGGACGTCAAGGACGGGGTCATCGCCTACAAGATCGCCGCGCACGCAGGCGATCTGGCCAAGGGGCACCCCCACGCGCAAGAACGCGACAACGCGCTGTCCACGGCACGGTTCGAGTTCCGGTGGAACGACCAGTTCGCGCTGTCGCTCGACCCGGATACCGCGCGGGAGTACCACGACGAGACGCTGCCTGCCGAACCCGCCAAAACCGCGCACTTCTGCTCGATGTGCGGGCCGAAGTTCTGCTCGATGCGTATCACCCAGGATGTCCGCGACTACGCCGCCAAGCACGGCCTGGACAGCGAGGAAGCGATCGAGGCGGCCATGTCCGAGGGCATGGCGGAGAAGTCGCGTGAGTTCGCCGAGCAGGGCAACCGGGTGTACCTACCGCTGGCCCAGCGGTGATCGCAAGCGCGGCACAGCCGGGCGCAGCGGGTCGCCGCCATCTGGCCCAGTGACGTTCCTGCCGCTGCCTGCGCCGGGCACGACGCCGCGGCGGGTGCTGTCCATCGCCGGGTCGGACTCCGGGGGCGGCGCGGGCATCGAAGCCGACATGCGCACGATGGCGCTGCTGGGGGTGCACGCGTGCGTCGCGGTCACCGCGGTCACCGTGCAGAACACGTTGGGCGTGCAGAGTTTTCACGAGGTGCCCGGTGACGTCGTCGCCGGGCAGATCGAAGCCGTTGCCGGCGACATCGGCATCCAGTGCGCCAAGACCGGGATGCTGGCGTCGCCGCGCATCATCGACACCGTGGCCACCACCTGGAGCCGGCTCGGCCTGGCGGTTCCACTCGTCGTCGACCCGGTGGCGGCATCCATGCACGGCGATGCGCTGATGGCGCCGGCCGCCCTGGATTCGCTTCGCAACCAACTGTTTCCGTTGGCGACGCTGGTGACACCGAACCTTGACGAGGTGCGGCTGCTGGTCAACATCGACGTGGTGGACCCGACGTCGCAGCGGGCGGCGGCCAAGGCGCTGCATGCGCTGGGCCCGCAGTGGGTCCTGGTCAAGGGCGGTCACCTTCGGTCATCGGATCGCAGCTGCGACCTGCTCTATGACGGCGCCGATTTCCACGAGTTCGACGCCCAGCGGGTCGCCACCGGTAACGACCACGGCGGTGGCGACACGCTCGCCAGCGCCATCGCGTGCGCCCTGGCGCACGACTTCACCGTGCCGGACGCCGTCGATTTGGGCAAGCGATGGGTCACCGAATGTCTGCGCGCCGCGTATCCCCTGGGCCATGGCCATGGCCCCGTCTCCCCACTGTTTCGGCTGTCATGATTGCCCGCCTCCTCCTCAGTCCTTTCCGGACAGCATCGTCAGCGGGCGCGTGAACCTCGACCAGATCGCAGGCGTCGCACACGAGCCGGCCAGCACACCCGCAGGCGTAGTGGTGCTCACCCACGGCGCTGGCGGCAACCGGGATGCCGTTCTGCTGCAACAAGTTTGTGATGAATGGGCGCAGCGTGGCTGGCTTGCGGTCCGCTACAACCTGCCCTACCGCCGGCGCCGGCCCACCGGTCCGCCCTCTGGTTCGGCCGCCGCCGACAGGGCCGGCATCGTCGAGGCGATCACGTTGTGCCGCGGCCTTGCCGACGGCCCGCTGATCGCCGGTGGACATTCCTATGGCGGTCGACAGACGTCCATGGTGGTTGCGGGCGGGGAGGCCGCGGTGGACGTGCTGACGCTGTTCTCCTATCCGGTGCATCCACCGGGCAAACCCGAACGCACCCGCACCGAGCACCTGCCCGATATCACGGTGCCGACGGTGTTCACGCACGGCACGTCGGATCCGTTCGGCACGCCCGAGGAACTGCGTGCCGCCGCCGCGTTGATCACCGGGACGACCGCCGTGGTCGAGATCGCCAGTGCCCGACACGATCTGCGATCCAAGACGTTGAACGTGCCGGCGTTGGCCGTCGATGCCGCGCTGCAGTTGCTGGGGCGAAATTATCCGGGGTAGCGAGAATAACAGGCGTCGGCGTTGCCGGTCACGCCGCCGCGGAACGCCGCAATCCGAGTGAAACCGGCCGGAACGCTGGTGCCGTCAGCGTCACTGGCGACCAGATGGTTGGTGAGCAGGCCGGCAACCGCTTCGTCGAGATCACCTGCGGTCAACAGCAATTGGTTGTGCGAGGGCAGGTCGATGGGTTCGGCCATCTTGCGATGCGCCACACCGGTCAGGCATGCGGTCCGCAGCGCGGTCCACGGGCTCTGCATCGGCAGACTGCGCTCATGCTGCACCGCCAGCGCGTATCTCGACATCACGACGGACAGCGCGGTGTCGTCGCCTTGCGGCAACGTCTGTTGCTTCTCGTCGGCGACGGTGCCCATGGCGGCGAGTCCGGGCAGGTCGACCACGATGGTGTTGGTGCCCGGACAGTAGGACGCCGGTGGGGTCGCCTTGGCGTCCGGGCAATCGGCCGGCTGGTAGGACAGCGCCGGCGGGTTGGTCGGGGCGAAGACCTTTCCCAGCAGCTCCATCAAATTCGCCAAGGTGTCCTGGTTGATCGGCACCTCACCGGTCTCCATTGCCCCGGAGTTGTCGACCCGCAAGGCGTTTGGCAAATCGCCGCGGCGCTTCTCGATTTCGTTGCGGTTGATCGCCGCACAGGCCGAGGCCCCGTTGAGAAAACCCATTTGGAAGGCGCTGACGCGGTCCAGGGCCGAACCATGCGCGTCGTCGTTTACCGTCTCGCTGTCCATCGCCGGATCACGGGTGGTGATGATCCCCGCCAGCACGTGGTCTAACCCGTCGGCGGTGCTCAGCGTGAAGCGCGGCGACTTGCCGTCCGCGACCCAGTACATATAGACGCCCGCGAAGCAATCGGCCTGCTGCTCGCGGATGATGGTCGCGTCCCGTCTGGTCACCAGCTTCGCCATCTGCTGCAGCGCATGCCCGAATTCGTGCGCCAGCACACCGGTGACGGACATGTCGCCGAAATACTTCTGCGCGACGGGCATGAATACGCCGCGGTCCCAGGCGATCAGGTTGCATTTACCGGTGTAGAAGGCGTTGACGAGCTTGTAGGTGTCGTTGTGGCACACGATCGGGCTGCTCGGATCGGTGGAGTTGTAAGACAACATCTTGCTGACCGGAACGAACTTGCCCTTCAGCGATTGGTCGTACACCGACTGCCAGTAGTCCTCGATGTCGTTGACCGACAGCAGCGCCAGGGTGTCGATCGGCCCGTTGTCGGTATTGAGCACCTTGCCTTTGGGACTGGGTGCGTTCGAACGGGTTCCGCTGGGCCCGTTGGTCGCCGGCAGACCACCGACGAGGAAGGGGTCGTTGAGCATCGACAGCGCACGCCCGCCGACGAACGTCGTGCAACCGGCCACCACGAGCACCGCCGCCGCCCATACGAGTGCCGACCTGAGCGCATGGCTATTCATGACCAACCTCATCCCGACCGGCTACAGGGCAGCATCAAGGAAACTCATCCTAGAGGCATTGACCCTACACGGCAGCACAAATCGAGATACCCAGCAAACACCGGCCCGACGCAGGGTTGCTAAAAAAGGGGGTGGCTCGCCGTCGCCGTCAACCGGTCGCTCCGCGTGCGTTACTTGAGCGGCTGATCGGGCTTGGCGGTTGTGGCTGCGCTGCGCGGCTATGCGGTGGGCCCTGTTTTGGGCGCGGGTCCTGCTGCGCAGCGGCATCATCGCCATGCGGTCGCCGGAGTGCTCGAGTTTTGGCGCAGTGGGTGCGGGCGTGTCGCCGGTGGGGGCGCAAAGGCTGGGAAACAGCAGCGCACTGCCCGGGGTGGTGACGTAGGTGTGCTGGTCGGGCAGCGTCCAAATGACTGTTCCATCGGGAAGCTGCTCGTCGAGCCACGCAGTCCAAAAAGTCTTGAGCAAGTGGTGACACCGACTGGCTGACTAACACTTCAAGCATATGTGTGAGTTATTCATGAACCGCAACACAAATCTACGCAGGCGGCTTGCGGGTGCTCTAGAGTGACGCCCGGTTCGAAGGTCGCGGTGCATATCAACGACGCCGTGATCAAACTTGAGTGAGGTGGAGCCAAAGTGACCGAGACAACCGAGGCTGCGGCCCGACAACTGCGTGAAACAACTGTCCTTACCCACCTCGAAGCCGAGAACCAACACGACATCGCAGCCACACTTGCCACATTCAAATCCGGCGCCGCAAGAACAGAATTGCCCGGCGAGGTCGCTGACGGCTATGAGGCGGTCGCCGATGCGTACCGCGAGCTTTTTATTGCCTTTCCAGACATGCGCTTCGACGTCAACCCCGGCTCGCTGTGCCACCATGACGACCGAGTGATCGTGGAGACTCGCGTACTCGGTACACACCTGGGGCCATATCGCGGGCTCCCCTCAACCGGTCGCTCAGTCGAACTGCCGCTGGTCGCGATCTTCCAGTTCGACGGAGCCGACCTCGTCTGCGAGCGCGCCTATTTCGACCGTATCGCGCTGCTCATTCAACTCGGCGTCGGGCGCGATCCCAACACCACAGCAGGCCGGATCGCAACACTTCTCAACCACCCCATGGCCGTCGCCCGGGCGGCGCTGCGCTCGCGCAGAGTCCCGCGCTCATAGGGCGTGAGAGCCCTGGCGGCGCGCCGAAAGACGTCCTGTGTCGAGCACGCTACGCGACCTGGTCATCGGGTCAGGTTGGAATTCGAGGAACGCGGCACTCATGACCTCAAGGGTGCCGGGTGAGTGGCGTTTGTTCGCCGTCGCTTCCTCTTAGCGGCGGCCCTGGGGGTGTGTCTTCCAAGGACGCCCGTGCCGTCGGGCAGCTGCCGGTCGCGCCAACCCCAGACGTCTTCATCAGATGGTGAAGACGGCACAGCGCCTTGAGGTTCGAGGCATGCGTAGCGCCGCCGTCGGCGTAGGGGATCGTATGGTCGAGATCGCAGTCGGTGGCCGGACGATCACAGCCAGGGGCCCGACAGGTCAGATCCCGGCAGCGCACGAAGTCGGCCAGTGTGGTCGAGGGGGTGTAGCGGGTTTCAGCACCCGCCGGTGTCGCCAGCGGCACCAGCCGCGCCGAGCGGGCCAGCTCCGCGAGGACCTCGGCCGGGATGAGTCCGTCTGCCCCGGGTGAGGCGGCCGGGGTGGACCCGCGGCCCTCGACGCTGGCCTGGTCAGCGATCACGTGGATCACCACGTTGGGCTTAGGCGCACGTGTGCCCGCGGCGCAGTCGCGACGCCCGCAGCCGCACACCAGCCGCGAGCCGCCGGCGGCCAACGCCCCCAACGCATCAGCGCGTCGCTGTGTGGCGGTGCGCGGGTCGGCGTCGCACACGGTGGCGGCCAACTCATCGAGGCGGCGATTCAGAGCCTGGCCGTCGGTGGCGAAAACGCTGCCGGTCACATACGCCATCCCCGACGCGTCGGCGAGCACCTCCACGTACCGATCGGACAGCGCTTGCCGGGCGCGGCGCACCGCATCGGCATCCACGACGGCCACCACCCGGTCCACCGCGGCGGCCAGCCCGCTCCGGGTCAGCGACGGGCGCCGCGACATCAGCACCGCCAACTGCGCATCCACTTTTTCCAGCACGCCGGCATCGGTGATCAAGTCGGTGCGAAACACGATCGTCTGAAACGTCCGATAGTCGATGTGGCCGGCCGAAAGGCCTTACCGACCTGCGGCAACCGATCCCGCATCGCCATGGCATAACGCAGATAGCCATGGCCCATCGCCACGCTGCACCCCGACGCCGCCGCCACCTGCGCTGCCACCGCCTCCCAGGCATCCGCCGACCATTCCGCCCGCTCCCCCGACTCGCGACAGCGCAACACCAACAACTCACCGGCGGCCACCAACCGCTCAGCGGCGGCCCGAGCCTCCGCGCTCCCGGCCTCGCGCACCCGGTCCAGCAGCGCCGCCGACTCCAGCGTTTCCCGGGAGGCGTACCACAACTCGAACATGAGTTCGATTATGCCAGTCGCGTACGACAAGCCGCGCCCGTTACGGCACGCGGGTGCGATGCCTCTTGTTGTGCGGCGGCACACCGTTGACCCCACCGATTGACTCCGCGTAGCTTCCGACGGCGAACCCGACACCAGAACCCATGACCGCCAACGTATTCCGGTTGATGTTGTCGACAGTGTCGCGAGGGCTCTGGAAGTTCGGGTCGAACGCCACGCCGGCCTGACCGCCCCATAGCCGAGCCTGGACGGGAGTTTTCGGCTGCGATGCTCCGGTGGTCATGCCGCCGACGGGCACGCCCGCAACCATGAAGGGGTGGTAGTCGGCCCTGGTGTCCAACGGCATGTCCGCGGGCCGCTTGCCGGCAAGGTTCAGATAACCGGCCAGGGTGCGTTCGATGCCGGCCGAGCCTTCGGGCACGTCCGCGGCGGAGACTCCGGATCCGGGCGGCCCGGACTGATCGCCGTCGTCGGTGAAGAATCCGGCATTGGGCGAACCCAGCATGGTGAAGTTCAAGTACAGCGCGATGTCGTTGAGTTGCTTACGATCCATGCCGAACACGTAATCCATGACGCCGTTGCGCCCGTCCTCGTCGGCGCCCCAGAACGCGAAGCGCACCGCGTTGTTCACCGGCGCGAGCGGGCCCAGTTGCAGCGCCGCCTCCAGCACGGCGGCGACCCCGGAGCCGTCGTCGTTGATCCCGGGTCCGGCGCGCGAGCCGTCCAGATGCGCACCCACCACGACGACGTCATTGGCCGACCCGGTCTTGGTCTGCGCCACGATGTTTCGGGAGGTGATCTTGACGTTCTGCGCATCCAGCACCAGCCGTATCGGTGCGGTCGAGCCCGCCAGCGCGGCGGCACCGGAGGAACCCAGTACGGCGACTGGAACGGTCAGCTGCTTGAAGTAGCCGGTGGTGAACAGCGTGGGTGGAGCTCCCCGGCCAGTGGGGGAACTGAGCACGATCACCGCACTCGCGCCCTTGGCCACCGCGCTGTTCTGTTTGTCCACCACCGAACACTGCGCGTCGTCGACGACGGCGATCGCGCCCTTGGGCACGACGGCAGGGTATTCGTTGGCCGTGCAACCAGACGGCTGCGTCGGACGGATCGGCTGCCCGGTCAGTCCGCCCGGCGGAGTCTGAACCAGCAGCGAGGCCTGGTCAACGGGATAGGTGCGGCCGGCAACGGTCAGCGCCGGCTTACCCAAAGAGACGGTGTAGAGCCGGTCGAACTGCGGTGTCTGCACGTCGAAACCCTTGTCGTGCAGGGTTTTAGCGACGTAGTCCACGCTGGCGTTGAAGCCCGGCATCCCGTCCGCACGGTTGCCGCCATTGGCGTTGGCGATGTTCTGCAAGGCACGCAGGTGCGTCAACATGCCCTCGGCAGTCACCTTCATGGCCAGGCTGTGCCCGAGCTCGGGTGTCGTTGTCGGCAGCGCCAGCCGCGTCGACGAACAACCGGCCACCATGGCGATCAGCAGCAGAGTCGCGACCAGCCGGGAGATCATGACTTGACGAGCACGTGCCGGGTCCGGTCCGCCGTGGCGGGAACGCCGTTATGTCCGCCGAGGTCTTGCGCGTAAAGACCGATCGCGTAAGCCACGCCGCCACCGTTTATCCCCAGCGCGGTGCGATCCACGTGGTCGAAAGTGTCAGCCTTCTGGTGGTAATTGGGGTCGAACGGTTGATCGGCGGTCCCACCCCACAACTTGGCCTGGTCGGCGGACATCTTGCCCTCGGCGCCCGAGAACAGGCCGCCGGCGGGGATCCCCGCCAGCGTGAATCCGTCGTAGTCAGACCGGCCGTCGAACGAGGTGTCCTGCGCGGTCTTTCCGGCCGACTTCAGGTAGGCGACCAGCGTTCGCTCGATGCCCGCCGAACCCTCGGGTACCACCGGCTGGCCACGAGCGTCCACGGGCAGCGACTGGTCGCCGTCGTAGGTGAAGTAACCGGGGTTCGGCGACGCGAGCATGTCGAAGTTCAGGTACAGCGCAATGTTTTTCAGCCCCGTGAGGTCCAGGGACTCGACATAGTTGCGTGACCCGATCAGCCCGAGTTCCTCCGCGCCCCAGAAGCCGAACCGCAGCGCGTTGTGCACCGACGGCGAACTGCCCAGCCGCACAGCGGTTTCCAGCACCGCGGCTACACCCGATCCGTTGTCATTGATGCCCGGCCCTTCGGGCACGCTGTCCAGATGCGCCCCCGCCATCACCACGTCGGTCGCCGATCCGGTTTTGGTCTGCGCAATCACGTTGCGGGCCCGGAAGCTTTGGGCGCTGGCATTGAGCTTGATCGTGGTGGGTCCCGGCTGCCCGCGCAACTGCATCCCCACCGATCTGGTCACGCTCAGCACCGGAATCTTCACCTCGGTGGTCGGTCCCAGCGTGCCGCCCATCTGTTGCTCGTCGACGTTGTCGGCGATGATCATCGCCACGGCGCCACGCTGTGCCGCGGCGTCTTCCTTCTGAGTGAACGGGCAGGTGCCGCGATCGACCAGCACCACGGCGCCGTGCAGCGGCAGGTTGGCGTAATCGGAGGCCGCGCAGCCAAGGTTGTTGGTCGGTGCGGCGACCAGCTGCCCGCTCACGCCCTCCGGCGCGGTGCCCAGGCTGAAGTCCAGTGCATGCGCCTCCACCGCCTTGCCGCCGACGGTGACCTCCGGCTTGTCGCCGTGAAACACTCGCGCCGAGAATTCGGGGGTTTGCACGTCAAATCCGCTGCTGCGCAGAACATTTACCACGTAGTCGACGCTGGCCTCATATCCGGGTGTACCCACCGCCCGGGTGCCGTTGTTGGCATTGGCGATGTCTTGCAGCTTGGACAGGTGTGCCATCATCGCGTCGGTAGTGACCTTGTCGCGCAATGCGGAGGCAAAGTCGCGCGCGGCCGGGTTACCGGTTGTTTGCTGCGAGTCAGACGACCGATGGAAGCAGCCGGTTGAGAATGCCGTCAGGGCGACCACGGCGAGCAACGCCGGAATCGTCGTGGATTTGTTCACCATCGCGCCCCAGGTTAGACCGCGGCCCAAGCGGCCCGGCTCAGGACACGGCGGTATCAGACATGCAGTGCGCTCAACGGCGCAACGGGGACGTTGCGCACCACGAACCAGGCCAGCACCAACGACAGTGTCACGACGGCGGCCCAGCGTCTGTGCTGCCAACCGCGGATCCGCCGACCCACCAGACGCCCGTAGGTCCAGGACACATACGCCCACACCAACAGCACGACAGCCGCCAGGCCCAATGCGTTGAACCTGGCGGCCGCCAACAGATTGCCGTGCATGAGCGAGTACACCATTCGCAAACTGCCGCATCCGGGACAGTCGATACCCAACAACGCCTTGGTGGGGCATACCGGCAGCGGGCCGTTCGGGGTGGTCGGATCGCCCGCCCAGATGGCGGCGCACATCAGCGTCGTGGATGCGGCCACCACCAGTGGTGCACCCAGATTCGCGTGCGCCGCCCCCCAGCGGGTCACCATGATCGAGACCGGAGGCTTTAAAACATCGCGGCGAGTGCCGCGTTGGTGTTCGTGTTCAGCGCACCGATCGCCAGCAAAATGCCGTAGATGATGGCTACAACAACGCCGATGACCGCCGACCAGATCACCCATCTCTTGGCGCTCTCGGCGGACGCTTGCGCCTCCGCGTAGCGGCCCTGCGCCCACAACCCATTGACCTGGCTCGACTTGACGATCGCCACGATTCCGAAGGGAAGACAGCAGAAGAGGGTCGCCAGAATCGACCACACCAGATAGTTATTCGGTGCTTCGCCTGCTGGCTGCTGCGGCGGGTAACCAGGAGGCTGCGGCGGATAACCGGGGGGCGGAGGAGGGGGTTGTGTCATGGATTCTCCAGTCAAGAGAAGTTAGCTGACGTAAAGCGGTGCTAACCATACCCGAGCGGGCTCTGATCGGCACTAGCAATGAACAAATCTTGTTTAGGCCGTCCCGTGCGCAACGCGCCGCCGACGCCTCTGCTTCGCGAAAGATCTGGATTATCGGCGCACCTCAACAGAATTCGAGCTCCTGCGCGACCACCGACGCGCCACTATCATTTGCCTGGTCGTCTACGGGTTGACCCGAGGAAGGATGCCCACACAGACAATTGCCAGCGGAATGTATTGCTTTACCACGACATAGCCCTACTATCCGTGTTTAGAAACGGCCGTTAAGGAGCCATTCATGTCTGATTTCAGCAACGTGCTGAGGGTGGCGACGGTAACGGCGCTCACCGGCGGTTTGGCCTTAGCGGGCGGCGTCCCAGCGAGCGCGGATCCCGCCGCCACCGGGACCACTTCGGATATCAACACCCTTGCGGCCTCGTTGTCGAAGGGCTACGGCCTGAACAACTGCACCGCCCAGAACATCGACCGCAGCACACAACTGGCCGTGCTCACCTGCGGGCAGAGCCCCGACCCGCGCGGACCGGTACAGGCCAAGTACGTCCTGTTCACCAATGCCGACAATTTGGCCACTTCGTTCAAGGCCACCATCAACGAGGACGTCCTGACCCCATGCGGTGATGCCAGCCAGTCGCCGTCGAACTGGCACAAAGACGGGTCGGCCGCCAGCGCCGGGCAGGCGGCGTGCGGCACTTACCGAAACGGCGCCGAGATCATCTGGACCACGGACGCCAACAACACGTTGGGTTACCTGCGCGCGTCCAACACCGACGTTGCGGCGCTTTACCAGTGGTGGCGCGCAAACGGGTGAAATTCCCGCTGTGCCGCAACCGATTCTGTGCACCGACAACCGAGAAACGTTCGCCCCTCTTTATTTCCATCAACCGCAGGGAGTCAGGAAATGTCACATTTGAAAACCGCGCTGCGAGTCGTGTCGGCCGCAGCTTTCACAGGCAGTTTGGCTTTCGCGGGTGTTGGCACCGCGAACGCCGAACCCAACACCGGTACGGCGACAGACATGAACACGCTGGCCGCCTCGCTGTCGAAGGGCTACGGCCTGAACAACTGCAAGTCGCAGGAGCTGACCGAGGCCGGCGAACTGGCCGAACTCATTTGCGGGCAAAGCCCCGACTCCAGCGGGCCGGGCTCCGGTGTCTACGCCCTGTTCTCCGACAGCACGAACCTGGGCTCCGCCTTCAGTTCCACCATCAAAGACGTGTCCCTGGCCGCGTGTGGCGACGCCGGGCAATCGCCGGGAACGTGGAAGCAGAACGGTCAGACGGGCGGCCAGATCGCGTGCGGCACATACAAGAACCATGCGACGTTGACCTGGACCACCGACGCCAAAAACGTGTTGGGACACCTCACCTCGGCCAATTCCGATGTGAACGCGCTGTACCAGTGGTGGCGCACGAACGGCTGACGTTTACAGCTGAGCCGCAATCAGATCCGCTACCGCCCGCATCCCGGCTGCGTTCGGGTGTAAGGGAGCGGGGCGGCCCGGCAGTGGAACACCGAAGCGTGCCGGCAGCGTCGTCCATGGCTCTGCCGACCATGCGTGATGTTCGCGCCCCGCCGCCCCGGCGCGGATGACTTCGCAACCGGTCGCCGCGGCGGCGTCGGCCGTCATCGTTTCCAGCGTGGCGGCCACGTGCCGGCCCAGGTCCGCATCGGTGGGTGACAGGGGCGCGGCCGGGATGCCTGGGGGCGGCAGGATCGTCAGGTAGTCGACGAAGAAGATCCGTGCCCGCGCCGATCGCTGACGCAGTGTACGGCCGACCGCGCACAGCGATTCAAACACCGCGTCCAGGGCGCGATCCCGCGCCTGGCGATCCAGCAGTTCGCAGATGCGGCCCCCCAGCAGCGGCAGGTGACGCAGCGAACTCGGCAGTGCCGCAGCCATCAACAGCGGGATGTAGCCGACGTCATTGCCGGCGATGGTCACCGTAACCAGGCTCTCGGTGCCGTCGAGCGCGGCGATTTGGGGTGGTGCGGCGCGTTGGCGGTCGGTGAGCACGTGCGCGGTGGTCGCCCCGGAGAAGGTGACGTCGACCAAGTCGTGCTGGTATCGCTGCGCGATCAGATGCGCGTAGTTGCGTGCGGATCGGCCCGACCAGCGCGGGGCCCCTGCGGCGCGGGGCCGGATACCGGGACCGGCGGCCATCGAACTGCCCAGCGCCACATAACGACTCATGGTTGCGGGCTCGAAGCCTGCGCCCAGAACCGCTTCGGGATCCGTCCGGCGCGCCGCGCCAGATAACCGGCGGTGACGGCGGCGGCCATCGCGGCGGCCATCGCGGCCGGATCGGCGGCCCTGGTCACCGCGGTGGCCAACAGCACGGCGTCACAACCCAATTCCATCGCCAGCGCGGCGTCGCTGGCCGTCCCGATGCCTGCGTCGAGCACCACCGGAACTCCGGCCCGGGCGACGATCATTTCGATGTTGTGCGGATTGGCGATGCCAAGGCCGGTGCCAATCGGTGAACCCAGCGGCATGACCGCCGCGCACCCGGCGTCCTCGAGCCGTTGCGCCAGCACCGGATCATCGTTGGTGTAGGGCAGGACGACGAACCCGTCATCGACCAATTGCTCTGCGGCTCGCACCAATTCGACCGCGTCGGGCAGCAGCGTGCGTTCGTCGGCGATCACCTCGAGCTTGATCCAGTTGGTGTTCAGCGCTTCGCGCGCCAACTGTGCGGTGAGCACCGCCTCGGCCGCGCCGCGGCATCCCGCGGTGTTGGGCAGCGGCGTGATGCCCAGCCGATTGAGCAGCTCGAGCAGTCCGGTGCCGCCCTCGGCGTCGACCCGGCGGATGGCGACGGTGGTCAGTTCCGTGCCCGAGGCCACCAGCGCCTCTTCGAGCACCGCGAGGTTGCTCGCTCCCCCGGTGCCCATGATGAGCCGCGACGCGAAGCTGCGGTCGCCAATGGTCAGTTTTGAGTCAGCCACCTTGCACCGCCGTCACTATCTCGAGCCGAACACCGTCGAAAAGCTCTGTGGTCCAACGGGATCGCGGTAACACCGCGTCGTCCATGGCCACTGCGACGCCGCGGTCCGGAAAACCCAGGGAATGCAGTAGCGCGGCGACCGTGATGTGCGCGTCGACGTCGACCTTTTGCTCGTTGACCACGACGATCATTGGTGTGCTCCCACCGGGGCGAGTTCGGAAACGATCTGTTCTGCCGTCCAGGGCGCCAACAGGAATCCCGAGCGGCCGTGGCCGGCGGCCACCAGCGTTCGCGCGTCCAGGCGATGCACCAACGGCAGATTATCGGGTGTCATCGGGCGCAGCCCGGCGGCGCACTCGGCCAGCTCGTATTCACCCACCGCCGGCAGCACCGCGCACGCGTCGTCGAGCAGGTCACGCACCCCCGAAACGACCGGGGCGGTGTCGCGGCCATGCTCGTACTGGGTGGCGCCGACGACCACCCCGTCGGCGCGCGGCACCAGGTACACCTGCCGTCCGTGCACTCGGGCGCGAACAACCCGCTGCGGCAACGGCATACAACCCTTGCGCCAGCGCAGTCGCAGCACTTCGCCCTTCACCGGCCGCACCGGCAGGCCGGGCCACAACGCAGGCGCGTCGATGCCGTTGGCGATCACCACCGCGTCGGCCTCGACGCGCGACAACTCGTGCACCGGCGGCGCCCACGACACCCCGAGGCGTTCGCACTCCGCGTCCAACGCGTCCAGCACCGCCCGGTTGTCCACGGCAAGCTCGGTGGGCGCCCGAAAGCCGTGCCGGATGCCCTGCGCCAGCAGCGGTTCGACGTCGCGGACGGCCGACTCCCAGACCACCGGGTGCCCTTGGGCGGACAACCACTGTGCGACGGTGCGCAGGTCGGCGGCATCGGCGCGGTCGACGGCCACCACCAGCGACTCGCGCGCGGTGACCACTTCGGGCGGCAGCCCGTTCAGGAAACCTCCGTCGCGCCACAGCCGCAGCGATTCCAGACCCAGCCGCAGCAGTCGCTCTTCGCCGGGCCAGCCCTCGCTGTGCGGCGCCAGCATGCCGCCGGCGACCCAGGATGCGCCCGTGTGGTCGCTACGGTGCACCCGCACCGACCACCCGGCCTGCGCGGCGCGGCGCGCCACCGCGAGCCCGATCACGCCGCCGCCGATGACGGCAAGGGACCCCAGCGGGGGCCCCGGGGTTATCCCGGTCATTCGCGAGCCTCCCTTCGCCGGCATGACCCGGATCAGGTGTGACGGTAAGGGCAGGTCCGGGTGGCTCCGGCTGTGCCCACTCTCAGCCCCGCAGTCAGTCGACTACCCGGGACTCCCGTGTCTGGTAGTTCTCTTCGGCTCCACGCTAGCGCGCTAGCGTCTCGGTGTGCAGCGTCCCATTGATAGACGGCTTTCCGCTCTGGCCACCGCGCGACTGTATCTGTGCACCGACGCGCGCCGTGAGCACGGCGATCTGGCGGAGTTTGCCGACGCCGCCCTGGCCGGCGGCGTGGACATCATCCAGCTGCGCGACAAGGGATCGGCCGGTGAGCAGCGGTTCGGCCCGCTCGAAGCGCGCGACGAGCTGGCGGCGTGCCAGATCCTGGCCGACGCCGCCCACAGGCACGGCGCCTTGTTCGCCGTCAACGACCGCGCCGACATCGCCCGCGCGGCCGGCGCCGATGTGCTGCACCTCGGGCAGGGCGACCTGCCGCTGGACGTCGCGCGTGACATCGTCGGGACGGACGTGTTGCTCGGACTGTCCAGCCACGACCATGAGCAGGCGGTCGCCGCGGCCGTCAGCCAGGCCGACTACTTCTGCGTCGGTCCCTGTTGGCCCACGCCTACCAAACCGGGCCGCGAGGCGCCGGGCTTGGGATTGGTGCGGACCGTCGCCGAGCTCGGATCGGACAAGCCGTGGTTCGCGATCGGCGGCATCGACGAGCAGCGGCTGCCCGAGGTGCGCGAAGCCGGTGCCGGGCGCATCGTGGTGGTGCGGGCGATCACCGCGGCCGCCGACCCGCGGGCCGCGGCCGAGCGGCTCAGTTCGGCGCTGGCAGCAGCGAGCTGATCCGGCGGGTCAGCTGCGAGGGCTCTTGGCCGGCGTGCCCGGGCATACACCAGACGAAGACGCCGGTCTCGATCTCGATTGTGCGCGGCAGGTATTGGCGTCGTTCGTCGCCGTGGTCCAGCGGCAAAACCGCCGGCGCGGTGCGCAGCCGCTGCCAGCTGGCCGCGAAGCCGGGATGCAGTGGCAGGTCGGCCACTTCGCCTTCGGCGACCCACCGCATCTCGGCGCTTTCCCGGTTGGGCACGGTGTGCAGCAACTCCTCGGCGTCGGCGACGACGGTGGTGTAGCTCCAGTGCGTGCCGGCCATCCCGGCGACCTCCGCCGTGACCACGGTCGCACGCACGGCGAGTCGTTCACCCAGCAGCCCGGCCTCTTCGTTTGCTTCGCGGACCGCGGTCTCCTCCGGCGTTTCGTGGCTGTCCCGGGCCCCGCCCGGCAACCCCCAGGTCCCGCCCTGATGACTCCACACCGCGCGATGCTGCAGCAGCACCGCGGGCGTGCCGTCGGGTTGCGGGGCCCGCAGCAGCAAACCCGCCGCGCCGAAGCGGCCCCAGTAATGGGCGCCGCGCTCGGAGATCACCCAACCGTCACCGTCGCCCTGCACCGATTCAGGATATGCAGACTTGGTCGGGGCGCCGTCAATTGCGTCTGCCTCCACCCATCCGGCCGAACATGCTCTTAGACTTCGCTTATAGAGGTCCGTGCAGCGAAATCGAGTGGCCGAGAGACGAGGGCTGATAAGACGTGACGGTTGAGCTGGCGCACCCGTCGACCGAGCCGCAGGGATTGCGGTCACCGGCCGAACCAGCCCATCCACGCTGGTGGTTCATCTCGACGACGCCGGGCCGCATCTTGACCATCGGCATCGTGCTGGCCGCGCTCGGCGGGATCAGCGCCTTCGCCACCTCGACCACCATCAACCACCGGCAGCAAGTGCTCACCACGGTGCTCAACCACACCGAGCCACTGTCGTTCGCCGCCGGGCGGCTCTACACCACCCTGTCGGTGGCCGACGCCGCGGCCGCGACCGCGTTCATCGCCGAGGCCGAACCACAGCCCGTTCGCCAGCGCTATGAGCAGGCCATCACCGACGCGTCGGTGGCCGTGACCCGGGCGTCGAGCGGGCTCACCGACGAACCGCTGGTGCAGTTGCTGGGCCGGATCAACGCCGAGCTGGCCGTCTACACGGGTCTGATCGAAATCGCCCGAACCAACAACCGGGAGGGCAATCCGGTCGGCTCGTCGTACCTGTCGGAGGCATCGGGGCTGATGCAATCGACGATCCTGCCCGATGCGGCGCGGCTCTACCAGGCGACGTCGGAGCGGGTGGACGCCGAAACCACCGCGTCGACGCAGATCCCGGCGCCGGTCATCATGGTGGTCGGCGCCACCGTGATATTCGGCGCGTTCTCCCACCGCTGGCTGGCGCGGCGCACCCGGCGGCGGATCAACCCAGGCCTGGTGGTGGGCGCACTGGCTATTCTCGTCATGGTGGTTTGGGTTGGAACTGCGCTGACCATTTCTACGACGGCCAGTCGTAGTGCGAAGGACACTGCCGCGGAATCCCTCAAAACCGTCACAAATGTCGCGATCACCGCCCAGCAGGCGCGCGCCGACGAGACGCTGTCTCTGATCCGTCGCGGGGACGAAGAGAAGCGCAAGCAGTCGTTTTACCAGCGCATCGACTCCATGCACCGACAGCTCGACCAGTACATGTCCCGCAGCGATGCCGTGGACAAGCCGGACCTGGAAGGCGCCGATCAGCTGCTGCTGCGCTGGCGGCAGGCCAACGACCGGATCACCTCGTACATCTCGGTGGGTAACTACCGGGCCGCAACCCAGGTGGCCCTGGGCAGCAGCGAAGAAGACTCCACCCCGGCGTTCGACAAGCTGGATGGCGAGCTGGTCAAGGCCATGGATCAGGGCCGCATCACCCTGCGCAACGACGTCATCAACGCCCGCAGCGGGTTGTCCGGCGCACAGGTGGGTGGCGTGGTGCTCAGCCTCGGCGCCGCCATCGCGGTGGCGCTGGGGCTGTGGCCGAGGCTGAAAGAGTATCGATAATGATCCGGCTGCCCCTGCTTCGCCGGGCGTGCACCGTGGCCGCCGCGGTGGCGGTACTGGCGGGTTGCGGACACACGGAATCGCTGCGGGTGGCCAGCGTGCCGACGTTGCCGCCGCCGACACCGGTCGGCATGGAGCAGCTGCCGCCGCAGCCGCCGCTGCCGCCCGACGGCCCGAATCAGAGCTGCGATCTGACGGCCAGCCTGCGGCCGTTCGCCACCAAGGCGGAGGCGGACGCGGCGGTCGCCGACATCCGGGCCCGCGGCCGGCTGATCGTCGGGCTCGACATCGGCAGCAACCTGTTCAGCTTCCGCGACCCGATCACCGGCGAGATCACCGGATTCGACGTCGACATCGCCGGCGAGATCGCGCGCGACATCTTCGGGGCGCCTTCGCACGTCGAGTATCGGATCCTGTCGTCGGACGAGCGGGTCACCGCGTTGCAGAACTCCGAGGTGGACGTCGTGGTCAAGACCATGACCATCACCTGCGACCGGCGCAAGCTGGTCAACTTCTCGACCGTCTACCTCGACGCCAATCAGCGCATCCTGGCCCCGCGCGACTCGTCGATCGTCAAGGTCTCCGACCTGTCCGGCAAGCGCGTCTGCGTAGCCAAGGGCACGACGTCGCTGCACCGGATCCAGCAGATCGATCCGCCACCGGTCGTCGTCTCGGTGGTCAACTGGGCCGATTGCCTGGTGGCGATGCAGCAGCGGGAAATCGACGCGGTCAGCACGGATGATTCGATCCTGGCCGGGCTGGTCGAAGAGGACCCCTACCTGCACATCGTCGGCCCCAATATGGCGACTCAGCCCTATGGCGTCGGGGTCAATTTGAACAACCCCGGACTGGTTCGATTCGTCAACGGAACCCTGGAACGGATCCGCCGGGACGGTACGTGGAACACGTTGTACCGCAAGTGGTTGACGGTGCTGGGGCCCGCGCCGGCCCCGCCCACGCCGAGGTATCTGGACTGATGGCCGAGCCGGATAAGCAAACCGAGCAGCCGGAAACCGGCTCAGACGACGTGGCCCCGGGCACCCAACCGGCCGACGTCCAGGGCGGCGCGGCGACAGGGCGGCTGCAGGCCACGCAGGCGCTGTTCCGTCCCGACTTCGACGACGACGATGACGACGACTTTCCGCATATCTCGCTGGGCGCTTTAGACACCGATCCGCAGGACCGCGTGACGGTGGCGACGCGATCGCTGCCCGCGGTCAGACAGCTCGGCGGTGGCCTGGTCCAGATCCCGCGCGGACGAGACATCGATCCGCGCGAAGCCCTGATGACCAACCCGGTGGTATTGGAGTCCAAGCGATTCTGCTGGAACTGCGGAAAGCCGGTCGGCCGGTCCAGCAAGAAATCCAAGGGGACGTCGGAGGGTTGGTGCCCGTCCTGCGGCAGCCCGTATTCGTTTCTCCCACAGCTCAATCCCGGCGATATCGTCGCCAATCAGTACGAGGTCAAGGGCTGCATCGCGCACGGCGGTCTGGGCTGGGTCTATCTCGCGGTCGACCACAACGTCAATGACCGGCCGGTGGTGCTCAAGGGTTTGGTGCACTCCGGCGACGCGGAGGCGCAGGCGATAGCGATGGCCGAACGACAGTTCCTGGCCGAGGTGGTCCACCCGCAGATCGTGCAGATCTTCAACTTCGTCGAACACGTCGACCAGCACGGGAATCCGGTCGGCCTCATCGTCATGGAGTACGTCGGCGGTCAGCCACTCAAGCACGGGAAGGGCGAGAAGCTACCCGTCGCCGAGGCGGTCGCCTACCTACTGGAAACCCTGCCCGCACTGAGCTATCTGCACTCCATCGGCCTGGTCTACAACGACCTGAAGCCGGAGAACATCATGCGCACCGAAGAGCAGCTCAAGTTGATCGACCTGGGTGCGGTGTCGCGGATCAATTCATTCGGATACCTTTATGGCACACCGGGTTTCCAGGCGCCCGAGATCGTGCGCACCGGCCCGACGGTCGCCACCGACATCTACACGGTGGGCCGCACGCTGGCCGCGCTCACGCTCAATCTGCACACCCGCAACGGCCGCTACGTCGACGGCCTGCCCGAGCACGACCCGGTGTTGACCAGCTACGACTCCTTCCGCCGGTTGTTGCGCCGGGCCATCGACCCCGACCCGCGGCGCCGGTTCTGCAGCACCGAGGAGATGTCCGCCCAGTTGATGGGTGTGCTGCGCGAGGTGGTCGCCCACGACAGCGGGGTGCCGCGGCCCGGCCTGTCGACTATCTTCAGCCCCAGCCGCTCCACGTTCGGGGTCGACTTGCTGGTCGCCCACACGGACGTCTACCTGGACGGTCAAGTCCACTCGGAGAAGCTCACCGCCCGCGAAATCGTTACCGCGCTGCAGGTTCCGCTGGTCGATCCGGCCGACGTCGCCGCTCCCGTCCTGCAGGCGACCGTGTTGTCCCAGCCGGTGCAGACCCTGGACTCGTTGCGCGCGGCCCGGCACGGGACGCTGGACGCCGACGGCGTCGAGGTGTCCGAGTCGGTGGAGCTGCCGCTGATGGAGGTCCGCGCGCTGCTGGATCTCGGCGACGTGGCCAAGGCCACCCGCAAGCTCGACGACCTGGCCGAGCGGGTGGGCTGGCAATGGCGATTGGTGTGGTACCAGGCCGTCGCCGAGCTACTCACTGGCGACTATGATTCGGCCACAACACATTTCATCGAAGTGCTGGACACGTTCCCCGGCGAGCTCGCACCCAAGCTGGCGCTGGCCGCCACCGCCGAACTGGCCGGCGACGTCGACGACCACAAGTTCTACGAGACGGTGTGGAAGACCAATGATGGCGTGATCTCGGCCGCGTTCGGGTTGGCCAGAACGCTGTCCGCGGAAGGGGATCGGGACGCCGCGGTGCGCACGCTGGACGAGGTGCCGGCCAGCTCCCGGCACTTCACCACCGCGCGACTGACCAGCGCGGTGACGCTGTTGTCGGGACGGACCAAGAGCGAGATCACCGAGGAGGACATCCGCGACGCGGCCCGGCGGGTCGAGGCGCTGCCGCCCACCGAGCCCCGCGTGCTGCAGATCCGCGCCCTGGTCCTGGGCTGTGCGATGGACTGGCTGGAGGACAATAAGGCCAGCACCAACCACATCCTCGGTTTCCCGTTCACCGAGCACGGCCTGCGGCTGGGAGTCGAGGCGTCGCTGCGCAATCTGGCCCGCGTCGCCCCCACCCAGCGGCACCGCTACGCGCTCGTGGACATGGCGAACCGGGTGCGACCCGCCAGTACGTTCTAGGGGGCCACGTCGGGCCCACCTTCGAGTGTGCTTCCAGGGCGGGAAATTAGCGTGGAATTCGCCCTAGACGCACAGTCAAAGTCCTGAACGCACACTGGAAGCCACAAGGGCGGCTCGGACACGGCGCACCACGTCGACGGGGTGGTCCTCAGCGACGACCCGGACGACGATCCAGCCCATCCGCTCGAGCCTTTCCAGCCGCCGAACGTCCTTCACGTATTGCCGCCGGTCGGTCCGGTGTTGATCGCCGTCGTATTCGACGGCCACCATTGCCTCGTCCCAGCCCAGGTCGAGGTGGGCGAAGGGGAGGCCGTCCACGCCGAGCACCGGCATCTGCGTTTGCGGCCGGGGCAGGCCGGCATCGACAAGCAGTAGCCGCAGGTAGCTCTCCCGAGGGGATTGCGCTCCCCGGTCGACGAGTTCTAGCGCGGTTTCGAGCTGCCGCAGGCCGGGCGAACCAGGGTGGCACCGGGCGACACTGCGCACGTCGTCGACCTTGAAGTCCGTCGCACGCGCGAGGGCGTCGAGCCGTACAACGGCTGAGCGGATGGCTCCGCGCCTCCCGATATCGAAGGCCGTTCGCTCGGGTGTGGTGACCGGCAAGCCGCCGACGGACTGCGTCTCGCCCTTGGTCAGCGCGCAGCGGCGCGTCAGCACGCCTTGAGGCGCGCGAGGTCTATCGCATATCAGCTCAACGGGGACATTGTCGGGTATCCACCT
>NZ_DASUHS010000145.1:0-5799 GCF_036273375.1 Mycobacterium sp.
ACACCAAATGGTGACATTGGTCAATGGCAGATTTGCGCGATTCGGCGAGAGCCGCGTGGCCGGCAGGTCTAGGTTCTCATCCAACACGGCGGAATCCCATCGTCGTGACATCAAGATGGCGAATCCGCCACAAATGAGTTCTAGTTAGCGGGGCTAATTTTTAGTCGGCCACTTGGCTGCAACCACTAGGCGCTCGGGCGACCAGGTTCGCGGTGGGACTGCACTCGTAGATCGACGGCTTCGTGACGGTCGGCGACATGAGGCGCGTCGACAGCGACGGGTACCTCTACCTGACCGACCGAGCCGACGACATCTCGCCAATCAGGATCGCGGCCGGCGTAGGCAAAACGCCTAAACGTATATTCATTTAAGTATTAAAACCTCTAGACGACTTCGCGGCGCCGTGGGTAGCCTACATGCATGTCAGGCTCGTTTCGATCGTACATTGGCTAGATTTCAGCCGATCCAACCGGCCAAGTCAGTACCCGGCAGCAGAGCACCCGGCACCTAGTACCGCCGACCGCCGCTTGGGGGCCAATAAGGAGGACTTGTACATGCAGTACTGGCCGCAGCGCCTGCCTGCCTTGGTGGTTGCCGCCGGCGCTCTGTTGAGCATTCCCGTCGCGCATGCGGATAATGACAACAACACGCTCATACCGAACAACAAGCGACTCAACGACAGTGTCGTCGCCAACGTCTTCACCGTGCAGCATCAAGCAGGCTGCAACAATGACGTGAGAATCAGCCCCCAACTGCAAGCCGCTGCGCAGCGGCACACCCAGGATGTGTTGAACAACCGGGCCCTCGATGCTGATATCGGTTCGGACGGGTCTAGCCCACAAGATCGCGCCAATGCGGCTGGTTTCCATGGCCCGGTGGCCGAGACGGTGGCGATCAATCAGTCAATCGCGATCAGCGGCAATGACTTAATCAACCGGTGGTACTACAACCCCGACTATTTCAAGATCATGTCCAGCTGCACGAACAGCCAGATGGGGGTGTGGTCGTTGAACAGTCCGGATCGTACCGTTGTGGTTGCGGTCTACGGACAACCACAAGCCGATACCTCGGGACGGGGAGCAACACCACTGAACACCGAAGGACAGAACATTCCGCTCGATCCCAGTCCCGATTATGACGCCAGCGATGAACTCCAGTTCGGTCTCAACTGGTTCCCGTGGATCCTGCGAGGCGTGTACCCGCCGCCTGGCAATCCTCCGCAGTAGACCGTGATTCGCCCGTCGTTAGTGAGCGCGAGTCAAAAGGCGCGGAGTCAACGTAGTTCGGCTATAGGCAGCTGGGTCGCGTTAACAGGCGACCTTGATTGTGAAGGTGCCGGTTGCCCTCAAGCTGGGGTTGTCGGTGTTAAAGCCCTCGGCACGTCCACGGACGGTGTAGGTGTATCCATGGAGGGCTACCTCAGCGGCGCCCTGGAGGTCTTCGGCGTAGCTGCCTGTGAAGCCGTCGAGATCACTGATGTTGACCGACTTGGCGACCAGCGCACTTTCGTTGGAAACAAACACTTTTGTTCCTGCCGCAGCGTCACCGATAGTAACCGCAGTGAGCGATCCCATCGGTATGCACTTCACCGTGTGGGTCTCCGGAAGCGCATGACCGTTGATGGTTACCTGCGCGCTTTCCGGGGGCAACGTACCCGGCGGAGGTGCGGCTGCGCGGGACGGTGAGCATGCCCCGACACTCGCTGCCACCAAAACGATCGCGAAGACGTTGCAAAACCGCTTCTGCACGAGCGCACCTCATTCCATCTCGCCGTCTTCCCGACTCCGCACTAAGAGCAAGATCGACACCGCTAGACCCTCGGCGCCCGCTTGCTCAGCAAGGCGAACGGCCGGTTAGGTTGAAACCAACAGTATCCGACTTTGGTGTCGTGGTCACCGCGATCGCGATGTATTCATTGACAACCGTTTTCGTGCGCAGACCAGTCCCGGTGATCAGTCAATCGCCACGGCCGATGGCACGTCGTGCCAACGAGAACAAGCAGGTTCAGGAGTTGACGGGGTCGGCCGCCCCAGCCGCGACTTGACATCGCCGCGAGGTTATCGCCAAGGGGTTAGCGAGGCGACGAGCAGGTTGCGTAGCACGCCCTCGTCACCACCGTCGTCGGGCCCGGCGGGTTCGGCGATAAGGCTGAAGTTGATGCGGACGATCCAGCGGGCGAGGGTGTCGGCGGGAACATCTCGGCGAATATCGCCAGCGGCGGCAGCGGCCTCGAGACGTCGGACCAGGGCGTCAGCGAGTTTGGCTCGCCACAACTCCGAGCCTTCCGCGGCGTGAAAGGCAGCACCGACGGCTTGGTGGTCGTCAACCAATGATCGCATTACCGGTGAGTCGCGGGCGATATCGATGCCCCGCATGCATGCGGCGACGAGCTGAGCCAGGAAGGGCTCGTCAGTCTGCCAACATTGTTCAACGGCGTGCAGGGTAACGGTGAGCACGCGCATGAAGGAGGCCGCCAGCAGCGCGTCTTTGCTCGGAAAGTAGTAGTACACCGTCGACCGGTGCACGCCTGCGCGCCGGGCGATGTCGCCCATCCGGGTGTGCACAGGCCCCTTATCCGAGTAGCAGGAATCGGCCGCGCTCAGCAACCGTTCGCGCGCCTCATCATCTGCCGGCGAGTCCGCCCCGGCTGGCCTCGGGCGACGGCCTCTGAATTGGACGGTCACACCAGCACACTACGGCCTCCGAGCTGTGTCGGTGACGCGATGCGAATGGCCGGCCAGGGCCCGCTGGCGGGGTGAGCTGCGCTGCGAGAGGCGGACGGCGGGCTCGTGGCGGCGCCACCGCCTGTTCCCGATGGGTGAGGCCCACCGAGCTTGGCCGGCTGCCCGGGAATCCGGCGATGATCAAGGCAAGCCCGCATGCCGATGAGGCAGGCGACATCCGGCGAGTTAACCGGTTAGCAATTGTCCAGCAGCGTGCCCGACCCACTGCGGCTCAGCAGTGCAGAGTTCCTCGAGATTCTCCAGCAATGCTCCGAATAATGAGCTAACGATACAAACCGATATATAGATAACTATTTAGCTTTACCCGTCACTTCGGTCGGCTGCTTTTGTGCGCTGGATCACCGTCCTCCGCGCGGCAGAGTAAGGCTCAGGCGGGAGGCCAGTTAGCCGTGATCGGCAATTAATTGCCGTGCCTGCGGGGGTCGGTGTTGACCCATGCTGGTATGCGCCGCATAAACAGGTTTGGCGCCGGGACGATTAAGGGCCGCACTGACGCTAGAAAGTTCGTAGTCCTGCCGTTGTGCGTAAGCGCAGCTCAGGACCCCATCGGCGGCCCGACGCGCCCTGCGAGCGCCCCGGCGGTAAGAGCTCGGACGCGGGGCAGTGTGCACTCGATTCCGCTCCACTGCGGGCTGCGATGGTGGAAATACAAAAGATGAATACACACATTATTGCGCCGATTTACGTCACCGTTCTTTTTATTATCTTGCGATGCGCAATAAGAAAAGTTATTGAAGCATCATTCTTTGCAACAAAGACCGTTATCGAGGGGCTGAGGATTAAATCAGCGAGAGCGACGACCGGAAACCGATCTACGAATATTATAGCTTCTGACTGCTGTGCATAATTCCTTATTTATAGTCAAATCGGGTAACCCGTAGCAAACTTATCGACGTTGGACTGGTCGCGATGCGGGTGATGCTTTGCAGGGGCGCCTCTCGTCCGGTTGGATGCGGCCGATCGCCCGATCCTGGCTGTATCTACGAGGTCTGATGGGTGCGGCACTCTTCGACAGGGGTGCAGCGAGCTCGGCTGACACGGCCGTCCCGCCGGGGGAAATTACGACATTTCAGCCAAAAATGTCGGAACCTACAGCAAACCACGGTAGTTGCGCTCACGTCACTAAGCCGTTTTGTCCAAAATGGCGTTTGTCGATGTTGCCTTGCCTTAATGTAATGGTGTAGCGTCCCGCTGTGCTCTGGGCCACGCCGTTGGAAAAGAAGCAGCACGCCATACCTGCTGCGGGGAGGATTCATCGTCTAATGTCGGCTCCGACTGGTTACAAACGAGTGCGCTAGTGGTAGTGGCGGACACAGCACCTATTCCCGCCGTGACCAGCGCGCCGGAGGGCGGGGTGGTCTCCTCCCGGGCAACCACCCGGCTCGCGGTTGGCGGTAAGCCACTGCGCGAGGTAGGCAGCTACTTCGCGTTGACCCTCGACATTTTGGTGCAGCTGGTGCACCCGCCGTTCGCGTGGCGGGAATTCGTCCATCAGGCATGGTTCGTGGCTCGGGTGTCGATCGCCCCGACCATCTTGTTGTCCATTCCGTTCAACGCACTCAGCGTCTTCATCATTAACGTTCTGCTGGTCGAGATCGGCGCCGCGGACGCATCCGGTGCTGGCGCTGCGCTGGCGAGCGTGGCCTACATCGGCCCGATAACGACGGTGCTGGTCGTCGCCGGTACCGGCGCTACTGCGATCTGTGCTGATTTGGGCGCTCGGACCATCCGCGAAGAGCTCGACGCGATGCGGGTGATGGGCATCAACCCGGTGCAGCGACTGCTGGTGCCTAGGGTCCTGGCGCTGTGCCTCAACGGGTTGTTGCTCAATTCGATCAACACCATCGTCGGACTGGTCGGCAGCTTTTTCTTCTCCGTCTTCTTCCAGCACGTCACTCCGGGCGCCTGGGCGGCGAGCCTCACGCTGCTGGTCAAGATCGCTGACGTGGGCATCGCCTTCTTTAAGGCGGCGTTGTTTGGCCTGGTCGCTGGCACCATCGCGTGCTACAAGGGCGTCACGGTCGGTGGCGGCCCCCAAGGTGTCGGCAACGCGGTCAATGAAACCGTGGTGTACACGTTCATGGCCTTGTTCGTGATCAACGTCGTGCTAGTCGCGGTCGGCACGAAGGTGACGATGTGACTGCAGCCCCCGCCCGGCACCACCTGATGAGCGTGGCTCCCGCACCGCCGCGGTTCGCGCGATTCTCTATCACCCTGCGCCGCTGGGGTGCCGGGTGGAATCGGCTCGGGAGCCAAACCGCGTTCTACGCCAAGGCGCTGAGTCTGATGTGGGATGCGGTCGCACGCTACAAGGCTGAGACGCTGCGCCTGATCGCCACGATGAGTCTGGGTATCGGTGCGCTGGCCATCATCGGCGGCACCGTGGTGGTTGTCACCACCCTGGTCATGTCGACTGGATCATTCGTCGGTATCCAGCTCTACCGATCGCTCTCCGACGTCGGTGTGCAGGCTTTGAGCGGGTTCGCCTCGGCCTACATCAACACCCGTTTCGCTGCGCCCCTAACCGCCGCTATCGGGCTTGCCGCGACCATCGGCGCCGGAGCCACCGCACAGCTAGGAGCTATGCGCATCAACGAGGAGATCGACGCCCTGGAAGTGATGGGCATCCGTGCGATCAGCTACCTGGCCTCAACGCGAATCGTGGCGGGCGTGCTGGTTACCGTTCCGTTGTGGTGCCTGTCTTCGCTGGCTGGATATCTGGCGACACGAACGCTGGTGGTGGTCGGCTTCGGGCAGCCCACCGGGGTTTATGACCACTATTTCCACACCTACCTGCAGCCCACCGACCTGATCTGGTCACTGCTGCAAGTGATTGCGACGGCAACGGTAGTCATGCTGGTGCACACCTACTACGGATTCAACGCCACCGGCGGCCCAGCCGGCGTCGGTGAAGCTGTCGGCCGCTCGGTGCGCGCCTCACTTGTCGTGGCGGTAACGGTGCAGTTGGCGGTGGCAATGGCCGCCTACGGGGTGTCCGGCGACTTCAACCTGTCGGGATAGCGTGCGATGAAGAAGCTGCACCGTGAAGCTGGTC
>NZ_DASUHS010000146.1:0-19278 GCF_036273375.1 Mycobacterium sp.
ATGTAGGTCACCGGCGATGCCCACCGGACGATCTCCTCGACGGCCGAGTGGGCCAGACCGTCGTAGTCGGCCCACCATTTCGTGCGCTCGTCGGGATAGCGGGTGAACGCGAGCACGCCGTGGCTGATCGCGTTGCGGGTGGTTTCGTTGCCGGCCACCACCAGCAGGATGAAGAACGACGCGATCTCCTGGGAGGTGAGGCGATCGCCGTCGACCTCGGCCTCCACCAGGCTGGTGGTCAGGTCGTCGTGGTGATTGGATCGCCGGTCCTCGGCCAGCGCGCTGGCGTAGGCGCCGATGTCTATCGAAACCTGAAGGAACTCATTGAAATCCGTGGCCAGATCCGGGTCGCCGAACCCCAAAATCACATTGGTCCAATGGAATATGCGCTGATGGTCCTCCTCTGGGATGCCCATCATGTCGCAGATGACCTGCAACGGCAGCGGACCGGCGAGCTCACCGACCAGCTCGGCCTCGCCGTCGGGATGATTGGCGACCAGCGACGCGACCAGCCGACGGGCGCGCTCGCGGACCGATGCCTCGATGCGCGCCACCACTTTCGGGGTGAACGCGCGGCTGACGATCGAGCGCAGCCGCTGGTGTCGCGGATCGTCCAGCACGATCATCGAGCCGAAGTATTCGCTGATCTCCGGGGTGTTGTCGTTGATCGTGATGTTGGGGCTGGAGCTGAAGATGTCGGGGTGACGGCTCGCGAAGTACACGTCGTCGTGTTTGGTCAGCGCCCAATGCCCGCCGCCGGGTTCGAACCCCTCGTACTCGACCGCGGGCCAGAACGAGATCGGCGCCTCGCGGCGCAGGGTGGCGAAAGCGCCCTCGCGGACGTCGTCGTCCAACTCCCAGAAGTCCAGCGAGTCGAGATGGATGTCGGCGAGCGGAATGTCGGGCGGTGGCGTCCCGTTCGCCCGCGGCGCCAGGCCTTTCTTTGGTCCCGTCTTGAGGCTCATCTAGACCTCCTTCGTGGTGAAAAAGGTGAGCGCTGGCTCAGTGCGTGCAGACCGTTCTGGCGGGCGCGCCCACGGTTGCCGTCGCAGCGCTCACCACGTTGCCGTCCAGCAAGATCTTGCAGGAGATGGGGCCCGGCCCCTGCGCGCTGATGCTGAACACTTCCCCGCCAAAGCTGGTGAACTCCGTCGACCAGGGCAGCGGCGCATTCACCTGATGGAGCTGGCCGTTGTCGGTTTGGTAGTAGATGAACTCGGCGACCGCGGGCCCGTTGATCTCGTAGCGGACCTTCGGCATCTGGGGAAGGGCGTGGGCCACGCCGCACGCATTCGCGAACCCGAAACCGACGGCCAACAGGACCGAAGGTCCGGCGAGGTGCTTCATCATGAATTGCATCGTGTCACCACGAGCGACGGTAGGGAAGCTTAATGTGAAGCCGAAGCGGGGGCTGGTGACCGGAAAGGTGGCGTCAAAGCATGGCGGAACACGGCTCAAAGCGGGTGGTGGTGTACGGAACCGGCTTCGTCGGCAAGATGGTGATCGCCGAGATCGTCAAGCATCCGCTGTTCGAGTTGGTCGGTGTCGGCGTCAGCAACCCAGACAAGGTCGGCCGCGACGTCGGCGAAATCTGCGGAATGCCCGAGAAGGTGGGCGTGGTCGCGACCGACGACATCGACGCTTTGATCGCACTGAAGCCGGACGCGTTGGTGCATTATGGCCCGACCGCGATGCACGCCAAAGAGAACATCAAGCTGATCACCCAATTCCTGCGGGCCGGCATCGACGTGTGCTCGACCGCGATGACACCGTGGGTCTGGCCGACCATGAGCCTCAACCCGCCGAACTGGATCCAGCCGATCACGGAGGCCTGCGAGCTGGGAGAGTCGTCCTGCTTCACCACCGGCATCGATCCCGGATTCGCCAACGACCTGTTCCCGATGACACTGATGGGGCTGTGCTCAGAGGTGCGCCGGGTCCGGGCTTCCGAGTTGCTGGACTACACCAACTACGAGGGTGACTACGAATTCGAGATGGGCATCGGCCGCGAGCCCGAATTCAAGCCGATGCTGGAAGACCGCGACATGCTGATCTTCGCGTGGGGCGCCACCGTCCCGATGATCGCGCACGCCGCCGGCATCATGCTCGACGAAATCACCACCACCTGGGACAAGTGGTTGACCCCGACGGAGCGCAACTCCGCCAGGGGCGTCATCAAACCAGGGCACGTGGCCGCGGTCCGGTTCACCATCAACGGCGTCTATCAAAATGAGACCCGCATCCAGCTCGAACACGTCAACCGGATCGGGCTGGACGCCGCCCCGGACTGGCCGACGGGCCATGACAACGACGTCTACCGCGTTGACATCGAGGGCACCCCGAGCATCTTCCAGGAGACCGCGTTCCGGTTCACCGACGGCTCGGGCCGGGACGCGGCCGCGGCCGGATGCCTGGCGACCGGCCTGCGGGCACTCAATGCCGTTCCCGCGGTCAACGACCTGCGGCCGGGCTGGGTCACCCCGCTCGACCTTCCGCTGATCGCGGGCGAAGGCAGCATCCGCTGACCGGCGCACAGCGGGCGCATAGCTGCCGCTGACACGGAATACAGGATTTGGCGGCACAATAACGGCTAGCCGGATGCGGGTTGGTGCTGCGGATACGGGGATCGGGATATGGCCAATGGAGTCGGGACCACGCTGGGCTTATCGATCGGTACCACCAACCTGGCGGCCGTCACCTCCGACAACGCCATCACCCGCAAGCCCGTTCTGACGCTCTATCCGGATCGGCCCGCCGAGATCGGCATCCCCGCGGAGAACCCCAGACTGCAAGGGCCCGGCGTGGTGATCACCGGCTTCGTCAACCGGCTCGGCGACCCGCGTGGCGTCGTGGCGGTCGACGGCTCGGTGCACCGCAGCGAGGTATTGATCGCCGACGGATTGCGGGCGCTCGCATACGCCGCCACTGGCGGACGCGCCGTGCCCGACGACGTCGCGGTGACCTATCCGGCCCACTGGGAGTCACCCGCGGTGGAGGCCCTCGGTGCTGCCCTGGGTGAGATTCCCGAATGGTCACAACGCACGCGCCCCATCCTGTTGATCCCCGACGCCGCCGCGACGCTCCTCGCCGTGCGGACCAACCCGGGCATACCGCCGCGCGGCACCGTGGCGCTCTGCGATTTCGGCGGGGGCGGCACCAACATCACATTGATGCAGGCCGACGGCGATTACCGCGCGTTGGCTCCGACCGTTCGGCACCGCGATTTCTCCGGCGACCTGATCGACCAGGCGCTGCTGGGCGTCGCCATCGCCAACATGCCGACCACCGGTGCTTTCCCGTCCGGCACCGCGGCGATCGGCTCGCTGAGCCGACTGCGCAGCGCATGCCGGATCGCCAAGGAACAGCTGTCCTCGAGCACGGTGACCACACTGACAGACGGGCTGACCGGTACGCGCGGCGAAGTGCGGCTCACCCGGCACGAACTTGACGACGCGATCCGCCCTTCGCTGGCCGGCCTGATCGTGGCGTTGGAGGAAGCCTTGGCGCGCAACGGGATCCGTGATCTGGTCGCGGTGGTCTCGACGGGCGGCGGGGCGAACCTGCCGACCGTCACCACCGCGCTGTCGCGGCATTTTCGCGTTCCCGTGGCCACGACGCCACGACCGCAACTCGCGGCCGCGGTCGGCGCCGCGATGCGGGTGGCGCACGGTCCCGGCGATGCGGGCGCGACGCTCTCCGCACCCGCCGCGCCCGCCACGGCGACGGCTCGGGCGTCGGTGCGGCCGGATTCGCGCCCGGGAGCGACCGCGACCGCCGAGGCGCCACCGGCGGAGGCGACACATGGCGAGTTGGTGCGGGCGTGGTCGGCCACCGGACACACCTCACGGGTCAGCGCCACCGGCGCGACGGGGTACCCGCGACCTGACGCCGGCTCTTTAACCGGGGCGGCCGAGCCCGCGCCCGAAACCCCCAGGCGCAAGCGGCTGTTTTCTCGCCGGCACCTGCTGCCGGCAACCGCAGTCATCATCACCGTCGCGGCAGTTCTGCTGGTAGGAACCGCCGTGGCGATCGGACTGAACTCGCAGAACAAAACGGCGACCACACCCACGCCGGCCCTGAGCACGACGCCCGCGGCCCCGCCGCCGGCTCCCAACAGCGCAACTGCCCAGCCCGCCCCGCCGCCACCGGACGTCCCGGTGCCGTCGACCTCCGACACCACCCCGCCCGCCGAGACCGAGACGCCGATGACCACTACACCCCGGGCAACTCCTCAGGCGGCCCCGCCGGCCGCGCCCGCGGGGCCGCGCAGGGTGGCGGCCCCACCGATCCCACCCATTCCGGGCGTCAACGAACCCATTCCCGGGCTCGACCGGGTCAACCAGATCATTCAGGAGATCGAGGGCAACTTGGGCGTGAGCGCATTGGGTCCGATACCCGCTCGCTGACCGTAGATCGGGAATCCGGGTTCAGCTCAACTCTTTTCGCCCTTGTTCTCCTCCTCGGCGGCTTCTCTCAGCTTCTCGTTGAGGGCCTTGTCCTTTTCGATCTGCTCCTGCAGCGCCTCTTCGTCGCGCTGGCCATCGCCCTGCTCCTGGGCATCCGAATCCTGGGCATCAGAGTCCTTGGCCTCCGCGCCTTGGGTGTCCGAACCCTGACTATCCTGGGCATTAGAGCCCTGGTCATCCGAACCCTCGGGTTCTTCGTGCTTGGGATTGCCGTCTTCGTCCAGCCAATCGTTGACCGCGGTGCCGGACACGCTTCCGCCGGTGCCGGGCAGCACGATCGTGGGCTTTTCCTTGTAGGCCTCCATCATCTTGGCGGCCTCTTTTTTGTCATCCTCGTCCGGCTCGGGCTTCTCGGTTACCCGTTGCTCATCGTCTTGATCAGTGTGGTCTTGCGCTTGCTCATCGTCTTGATCAGCTTGGTCTTGCCGCTGATCATCTTCTTGATCAGCGGATTTATCGTCCTGCACGCTCATGCGTCTACCCCCTTGCGGTCGCAGGTTCGACGATTGCAAGGGATTACCCGCTGCATGGTTGTGCCGAAACTCTCATCGACGCGATGGCTCGCGCTTGACCAGCACGACCAAGGCCTGCGGAATCCGCATCGGCTCGGGTGCGCGTGACAGGCGCTCTGCGAGCCCGCCCTCCAGTTGCTCGACGAATTGCGCCGCTCGCTCGTCGTGGATCCCACCGTCGAGTGCGCCCACCAGAGAGGGGAACAGCGCGAAGCGAGCGAACGCCGCCCACTGCGCGCCGAAAGCCTCTGCGTCGTGGTCAACTTGGTAACGAGCCCAGAATCGATCCTCGGCGTTGAACATCTCCAGGTGCTCGATCATCAGGCCCTCGAACCGGCCCTTGGGTGCGAACGGGGCACGAAAATCCTTCTCGGCACGGGCGAACGTGGGAATCGTCATGCGCCGCACCTCATCTGACTGCAGGAGACCGTCGCGTACCTGATCGCCCAGCGCCGCGACGACGGCGTCGAGCAACGGGGCGAAGCCCGCCGTGCCGTCCTCGTCGGCGGCCAACGTCAACGCCACCAGCCGGCCGTCGGGAGCCAACTCGCGGCCGCGGAAGGCGACGAAGTTATGCCAGTCCAGCGCGGCTTGGTCGGCATAGGCCGATTGCGCGGCGTCGTCCCTGCTGCGCGAGACGTCCACATGATCGTGAACCTCGCATGGAGTCCGGCTCAGCCATTGGGTTGCCCACGACGTCCAGCCCAGGTTGACCGTCTTGGACGGCACGATCTGGTCATAAAACGAGCGGCCGACCGCGGAGGTGAACGTCGCGGTGTCGAAGTGCAGGTAGCTTTCCGGGTCGTCGGACACGGTCTCGAACAGCGCGGCGAAGTCGTTGCGCGGTACATCGGTGTGCGCCACCAGGATTGCGTGATCGTGGCGGGTGCGACGACGCAACACCGCGATGGCCGCCGACAGCGGCTTCAGCGAATTGTGACCGTTGGCGGCCCCGTAGTCGGCGATGACGATCGGCTGTGGAGCCTTGGGCAGCGTCACCTGTTCGGCGGCCCGCTCGAACGCGGCGATCGCCTGTGCCAAACCGGCGGCCCGCAGCCGCGACGCCTCGGTGTAGGCAGGCTCGGGCCGCACCACAATGCTCGATTCGGGCATTTGGGGTTCAGGCCGCATGGGTCAACGATAGAGGCCGAGCGGGTGGTCAGTTCGGCGTGGACGAACTCAGTGTCCGCGTGCCACCCATTCCTCGTAGTGCACGATCTCGTCGCCGATCGTGGTGCTGTCGCCGTGGCCGGTATGCACGACGGTCTCGCCGGGCAACGTGCCGAGCCGACCGGAAATCGACTGCAGGATGGTGGGGAAGTCCGAATACGAGCGCCCCGTCGCGCCCGGGCCGCCGGAGAACAGGGTGTCCCCGCTGAACACCACGCCTGTCGGGCCCAGCTCCGGGGCGTACCAGCACACCGACCCGGGGGAGTGACCCGGCGTGTGCAACGCCAGCAGCTCGGTGCCTGCGACGTCGAGCGTGTCGCCGTCGGTGATCGTGCGGAAGTCCTTGTCCGGGTGAGTCATTCGCCACAGCACGTCGTCACCGGGATGCAGCAGCACCGGCGCGTCCAGGGCCGCGCCCAGTTCGGGAGCCACGGTGACGTGGTCGTTGTGGCCGTGGGTGCAGACCACCGCGACCACATTGCGCTTACCAACCGCCCGCAGAATCGGCTCGGCGGAATGCGCGGCGTCGAACACCACCACGTCGGAGTCGTCGCCGACGATCCAGATGTTGTTGTCGACTTCCCAACTGCCGCCGTCGAGTTCGAAGGTGCCGTGGGTGACCAGTCGTTCGATGCCCGCCATCAGAGCACCACAACCGACCGCAGCACCTTGCCGCCATGCATCCTGTGGAACGCCTCTTCCACGTCGCCGAGCCCGATGCGCTCGGAGACGAACTGCTCCAGCGGAAGCCGGCCCTGCAGATACAGGTCTATCAATGTGGGGAAGTCGCGTTCGGGCAGGCAATCGCCGTACCACGAGGACTTCAACGAGCCGCCGTGGCTGAAGAAGTCCACCAGGGGCATGTCGAGGCGCATGTCGGGGGTCGGAACACCAACCAGCACAACGGTTCCGGCGAGGTCGCGGGCGTAAAAGGCCTGCTTCCAGGTTTCGGGCCGGCCCACCGCGTCGATCACCACGTTGGCGCCGAACCCGTCGGTGAGGTCCTGAATAGTCTTGACCGGGTCGAGTTGGCGGGCGTTGACGGTGTGCGTGGCGCCGAACTTGCGGGCCCAGTCCAGTTTGGTGTCGTCGGTGTCGACGGCGATGATGCGCCGGGCGCCCACCAGCGCCGCACCGGCGATGGCGGCGTCGCCCACGCCGCCGCATCCGATTACCGCGACGGTGTCGTCCCGGGTGACCGCGCCGGTGTTGATCGCCGCACCCAGCCCGGCCATTAACCCGCAGCCCAACAGCCCCGCGACCGCAGGGTCGGCCTCGGGATTGACCTTGGTGCACTGGCCGGCGGCCACCAGCGTCTTGTCGGCGAACGCCCCGATGCCCAGGGCGGGCGTGAGCTCGGTGCCGTCGGTCAGCGTCATTTTCTGCGTGGCATTGAAGGTGTCGAAGCACAGGTGCGGTCTGCCGCGCTTGCAGGCCCGGCACTGCCCGCACACCGCGCGCCAGTTCAAAACGACGAAGTCTCCCGGCGCGACGGCGGTCACGTCCGGGCCGACGGCCTCGACCCGGCCGGCCGCCTCGTGGCCGAGCAGGAAGGGATACTCGTCGTTGATCCCGCCCTCGCGGTAGGTCAGGTCGGTGTGGCACACCCCGCAGGCGATGATGTCGACCCGAGCCTCCCCCGGCCCGGGGTCCGGGACAACGATGTCCACCAATTCGACGGGGTCGCCCTTCTTGCGTGAAATCACTCCGCGCACTGTCTGACTCATGGGCTCCAACCTAGGCGTTCGACGCCATACATCTCCCGGCGGGTTGTCCACCCATCCGCCGTTGACAACCGGTTGGCCGAGTACCGGGTGTAGCGTCCCTGGACGTGACGGCTTTGGAGACCACCGAAGAATTCACCGAACGGATCACTGACGCAATCGACGGCGCAAGCCTGACGCTGTTGCTCAGCATCGGGCATCAGACCGGCCTGCTGGACACGATGGCCGGGCTGGCACCCGCCACCAGTGAGCAGATCGCCTCGGCCGCCGGGCTCAACGAACGCTACGTCCGAGAGTGGCTGGCCGGCATGACCACCGGACGCGTCGTCGAGTACGACTCCGACACGGCCAGTTACTCGTTGCCCGCGGAGCGCGCCAAGGTGCTGACGCGCGCGGCCGGACCGGACAACCTGGCCCTGGTGACCCTGCTCGTTCCGGTGCTCGCCGAGGTCGAACAAAAAATCATCGGGTGCTTCCGCGCCGGCGGCGGGCTGCCGTACAGCGAGTTTCCCCGCTTTCACGCGTTGATGGCCGAGCAGAGCGGCGTGGTGTACGACACCGCGTTGGTCGACGTGGTGCTGCCGTTGGTGGACGGCCTCGTGGAGCGCCTGAGGTCCGGAGTCGAGGTGGCGGATTTCGGTTGCGGCAGCGGACACGCCATCAACGTGATGGCACACGCGTTTGCGGCCAGCAGCTTCACCGGCATCGACTTTTCCGAACAGGCCATCGCGACCGGGATCCGGGAAGCCGCCGAGCTGGGCCTGACCAATGCTGCCTTCGAGAGCCACAATCTGGCTGATTTGGACAAGGCGGACGCCTACGACGTCATCACCGTCTTCGACGCCATCCACGATCAGGCGCAGCCGGCGCGGGTCCTGGAGAACATCTATCGGGCGCTGCGGCCCGGCGGCGTGCTGCTGATGGCCGACATCAAGGCGTCGAGCCGGCTCGAGGAGAACGTCGGCGTTCCGATGAGCACCTACCTGTACACGACGTCGCTGATGCACTGCATGACGGTGTCGCTGGCGTTGGACGGCGCCGGACTGGGCACCGCCTGGGGCACGCAGCTGGCCGTCTCGATGTTGGGCGATGCCGGGTTCGGCGACGTGAGTGTGGCCGAGATCGAGTCGGACCCGATCAACAACTACTACATCGCCAGGAAGTGATGGCGGCCCTAGAGGCCATAGCTGACTGGCCGGTCGGGGCTGCCGCCGCCGCGGTCGTTGGTGCTGGCGGCGTGCTGGCCAGCCACGGCGACACCGGACGGGTGTTCGAGCTGGCCTCGGTGACCAAGCCGCTGGCAGCCCGTGCCGTGCAGGTCGCTATCGAGGAAGGTGCGGTCGACCTCGACATGGCGGCCGGCCCGCCCGGCGCGACCATCCGCCACCTGCTGGCCCACACCGCGGGCCTATCGATGCACTCCGACCAGGTGCTGGCCGCGCCCGGTGCCCGCCGAATCTACTCCAACCAGGGCTTTACCGTGTTGGGCCAGACCGTGGAGCAAGCGACCGGCATTGAGTTCTCGCGCTACCTGAGCGAGGCGGTGTGTGAACCGCTGGGCATGGCGGCGACCCAGTTGGACGGCGGCGCGGTGGCCGCCGGATTCGGAGCGAGGTCGACGGTGGCGGACCTGGCGGCGTTCGCCGGGGACTTGTTGCGTCCGGCGACGATCTCGGCGGGCCTGCACGCCGAGGCGACGACCGTGCAGTTTCCTGGTCTGGACGGCGTTCTGCCCGGTTACGGGGTGCAGCGGCCCAACGATTGGGGGCTGGGTTTTGAGCTTCGGGACACGAAATCGCCGCACTGGACGGGCGCGCATAATTCCGCGCGAACGTACGGCCATTTTGGCCAAGCAGGTGGTTTCATCTGGGCAGATCCCGAAAAAGACCTAGCGCTGGTGGTCCTCACGGACCGGGAATTCGGGGAGTGGGCGCTGGGGCCGTGGCCGGCGATTTCTGACGCCGTGATAGCCGATTACAGCTAGTGGGAAATGCACACTAGCGCAACACGGGTATCACAAGGCACAATAGACACGCACGACACACAAAAAACCGAAGATTTCAGCAAGCTGCCCTGTTTGTCGGGTCCGCAGGTCGTTGGGGAAGACGTCCCTGGTGGAACCGAAGGAGCAGGAAATGCGAGCGTCGAATCAATTCGCCGACGTGACGACCGGCGTGGTGTACGTGCACGCTTCGCCCGCGGCGGTTTGCCCGCATGTGGAGTGGGCGTTGTCGTCGTCCCTGGGTGCCAAGGCGAATCTGACCTGGACGCCCCAGCCGGCGATGCCCGGACAGCTGCGCGCGGTCACCAACTGGGTTGGGCCGGTGGGCACCGGCGCCAAACTGGCCAACGCGTTGCGGTCCTGGTCCGTGCTGCGGTTCGAGGTCACCGAGGACCCCAGCCCCGGAGTCGACGGCCACCGGTTCAGCCACACCCCGCAACTCGGCCTGTGGAGCGGAGCGATGAGCGCCAACGGCGACATCATGGTCGGGGAGATGCGGCTGCGGTCGATGATGGCCCAGGGCGCCGACACCCTGGCCGCGGAATTGGACTCGGTGCTGGGCACCGCCTGGGATGAGGCGCTCGAGGCCTATCGCGACGGCGGCGAGGTCGGCGAGGTGACCTGGCTCAGCCAGGGTGTCGGTTAGTCGATCGGCGGCTCGCCCGTGCCGTCTGTCTGGAAGCAATGAGCGACTCTCGAAACAGCTAGCGCATCCGGTAGCGCTTTCGAACATCCGTTAATGGTTCATGGAGACCGGGACCTGCCGCTTGGCCGGCCGCAGAATCTGCAGCGCACCCGGCACCGCCGAGATCTCGGCCGGCAGCGCGCAGGCGAAGTCGCCGTCGGCATAGACGTTGATGCCGGGACACTCGACGTGAATTGTTTTGGCCCGCGCCGTGCTCACCTCATCGAGGTTGATGTGGGTGCCCTTCATCACGGTGGGGAACAGTCGGACCAGCTTGGTGCGGGATGCCTCGTGCACCATGGTGATGTCGAGCAGACCGTCGGTGTAGTCGGCGTCGGGGCAGATCTGCATCCCGCCTCCGTAGCTGCGGGTGTTGCCGAAGGCGGCAAGCGTGATATCCGCGTCGAACTCTTGGGTGCCGTCGAGCACCATGCGGAACGGCAGGAGCCGCAGCTGCGACAGCTCGGCGAGCATCGCGACGTAATAGCGCAGCCGGCCGTGCGGCCAGGTCATCCGGTTGGCGCGATCGGTGACCAGCGAATCGAAGCCGGTGGCCGCCACCGTGCCGAACCATTTCTCAACCCCGTTGCCGTCCCGAATCAGGCCCAGGTCAATGGATTCCGTGCAGCCGTCGACGACGATGTCCGCGGCGGCCTCGGCGTCCTTGGTGGGAATGCCGAATTCGCGGGCGTGGTCGTTGCCAGTGCCGGCCGGAATCACGCCAAGCGGAATGTCGGTGCCGGCCATCACCTGCAGGGCGTTGGAGACGACGCCGTCGCCTCCGGTCACCATGACCGCGTCGGTGCCCTTCTCCAGGGCCGCGCCGACCAGGTGGCGCGCGTCTTGTGCGTCGTCGCCGATGATTTCGACGACCTCAACGCCCCGGCGGTGCAGTCGGGCGATCGCGAGCTGGGCGGCGTGGACCGCGGCGCCGTGGCCCGACACCGGGTTGGTCAGCGCGATCACCTTGCCGATTTCTCGGCGGCGCGGCTCGGCTGTCACGGAATCAGCTTGCCGGGATTGAGAATTCCGGCCGGATCCAATGTCTCCTTGACGGCGCGTAACACCCGCACTCCCAGCTCGCCTATCTCGTCGCGCATCCACGGCCGGTGGTCGGCACCGACCGCGTGGTGGTGGGTGATGGTCCCGCCGGTGGCCATGATGGCATCCGACGCGGCCTTTTTGGCGGCTTTCCATTGCTCGATGGGGTTGCCCCGCTGCCCGGCGACGACGGTGAAATACAACGAGGCGCCGGTGGGGTAGACGTGGGAGATGTGACACATCACCAAAGCGGGCGTGCCTGTTGCGGCAAGGGCTTCGGTAAGTGCTTGGGTGACAGCGGTTTTCAGCGCAGGAACGCCCGACCAGTCGGTGGCAGTTTCCAGCGTTTCGCATAGCGCGCCCGCCGCGAGCAGCGAATCGCGCAGGTACGGCGCGCCGAATCGGCCGCGCTCCCAGGCCTGCGCCGGACCGTCGCCCAGCGGGGTTCCACCATGGGCCGCCAGCAGTGCGCTGGTTTCGGCGTGCCGGCTTTCGACATGCTCCTTGGTGCCTTCGAACATGGTGATGGCCAGGCATCCGCCGGTGGTCTGAGATTCGCCGATCGACTCGGTGGTGGCCAGGTTGACTCCGGTCTCGGCCTCGTCGGAGAGCCGAATGACGGTGGGGCCGGTCGCATTTTGGGTGACGGCGCGCAGGGCCGCCGCCCCGGTCTCGAAATCGGGAAACGACCACGCCTCGTAGCGGACGGCTTCCGGCGTGCGGTGCACGCGCAGCCGCACCTGGGTGATGACGCCCAGGGTGCCCTCCGAGCCGATCAACAGCTGGCGCAGGTCGGGGCCCGCGGCGGATTCCGGTGCGCGACCCAAGTCCATGGTGCCCACCGGGCTGACCACCCGCAGCCCGCGCACCATGTCGTTGAACCGGCCGTAGCCCGCCGAGTCCTGACCGGAGGAGCGTGTCGCGGCGAAGCCGCCGATGGTGGCGTACTCAAAGCTCTGCGGGAAATGGCCGAGCGAAAAGCCTTGTGCGCCAAGGAGGCGTTCGGCGTCCGGGCCGGTGACCCCCGCCCCGAAAACGGCCTGGCCGGACACGTCGTCCAGTGAGATCAGTTGGTCGAACCGGCGTAGATCGAGCGAGACGACGGCGGAGAACTCCCCGCGGATGGGATCGAGCCCACCGACCACGCTGGTGCCCCCACCGAAGGGTACGACGGCGATGCGATGTTGCGAGCAGTAGCGCAGGATCGCGGCAACGGCGTCGTCATCGCCAGGCAACAACACGGCGTCGGGCGCATCCTGCGTGCCGCGCTCCGCGCGGTTGAGCAGGTCGATGGTGGATTTGCCGCCCGCATGCAGCAACCGATCGGGGTCCGCGGCGCGGCAGTATTCGGCGCCGACGATGGCGGCCAGGGCCTCCTGATCTTGCTGCGACAACGCCGACGGGCGCAATTGCACCTGGGTCGGTCGCAGTTCGGCCGTGCGGGACCCCTCGACCCCCACGGCCTGCTGAAGCAATGACCGGATCCCCTCCGGCAGCGGCTTGGCCGCGGCGGGATCTCCCCACGCGTTCCATTTCATCGGTGGCAAAAGCCGCTGAGGGTCCGTCATGCGTTACAGTATTACATATGTTGTCAATCCGTAACACGGAACTGGATACCGGCGAGCGGATCCTCGCGGCGGCGGCCAGCTGCGTGGTGGATTTCGGGGTGGACCGGGTGACCCTGGCCGAGATAGCCCGACGCGCGGGTGTCAGCAGGCCGACGGTGTACCGGCGGTGGCCGGACACGCAGTCGATCGTGGCGGCGCTTTTGACCCAGCACATCACCGAAGTGATGCGCGACGCGCCATTGCTTGGGGATGATCGCGAATCGGTTGTGCGACAGGTCGTTACGGTGACCGATCTGTTACGGGCAGATCGATTGGTGATGTCGGTGCTGCACTCGGATCTCGCGTCGACGTACATCACCGAACGCCTGGGGACGAGCCAGCGCATGTTGATCGACGCGCTTGCCGCCCGGCTGGGGGTGGCTCAGCGACACGGCAGCGTCCGGCTCGGCGACCCGGTCCAGATGGCGACCATGGTGCTGCTGATCGCGCAGTCGACCATCCAGTCGGCCGGGATCGTCGAGTCGATGCTCGACGCCGACGCGCTGGCCACCGAACTTGCCTACTCGCTGAACGGATATCTGTCGTGATACCTGATCCGACCGCTCTGAACGCCGCGCGCCGCGCGGCCGACCTGACCGCACTCGCCGACGGTGAGCCCTTGGACGTGGTGGTGATCGGCGGCGGCATCACCGGTGCAGGGATCGCGTTGGATGCCGCGGCGCGCGGGCTGCGGGTGGCGCTGGTGGAGAAACACGATCTGGCATTCGGCACCAGCCGGTGGAGTTCCAAGCTCGTCCACGGCGGGCTGCGCTACCTGGCGACCGGCAACGTGGGCATTGCCCGGCGCAGCGCCATCGAGCGCGGAATCTTGATGACGCGCAACGCCCCTCACCTGGTTCATGCGATGCCCCAATTGGTGCCGCTGCTGCCGTCGATGAGTTCGGGCAACCGGGCGCTGGTGCGCGGCGGGTTCCTGGCCGGTGACGCGTTGCGGTTCCTCGCCGGCACCCCGGCGTCGACCTTGCCCCGCTCGCGCCGGATTTCGGCGCAGCGCGTCGTGGAGATGGCGCCCACCGTGCGACGCGACGGCCTGGACGGCGGCTTCCTGGCTTACGACGGTCAACTGATCGACGACGCCCGACTGGTCACCGCGGTCGCCCGCACCGCGGCGCAGCATGGCGCCCGAATCCTTACCCATGTGTCGGCATCACAGGCCAGCGGCACCTCGGTGCGACTGACCGACATGCGCGGAGGGGAATCGTTCGACGTGTCGGCGGGCGCGGTCATCAACGCGGCCGGGGTGTGGGCGGCCGACATCGACGGCTCGCTGCGGTTACGGCCCAGCCGCGGCACCCACCTGGTATTCGATGCCCAAGCCTTCGGCAATCCGACTGCGGCGCTGACCATTCCGATTCCCGGTGAGCTCAACCGCTTCATCTTCGCCATGCCCGAACAGCTGGGCCGCGTTTATCTGGGTCTGACCGACGAGTCGGCCCCCGGCCCGATCCCCGATGTGCCCGAACCGTCGGTCGAGGAGATCACGTTCCTGCTCGACACGGTGAACACCGGATTGGGGACCGGGCTCACCGCCACGGACGTGATCGGCGCTTACGCCGGGCTGCGGCCGCTGATCGACACCGGCGAAGGCCGCACCGCCGACGTTTCCCGTGAACACGCCGTCGTCGAATCGGCGTCCGGGGTGATCAGCGTGATCGGCGGCAAGCTGACCGAATACCGCTACATGGCACAGGATGTGCTGGATCGCGCGATTCGGGTGCGGCGGCTACGCGGCGCGAAGTGCCGGACCCGCAATCTGCCGCTGATCGGAGCGCCGGCCAACCCCGGGGTGATCGCGGCGCAGGCCACTGCGCTGCCGGCGTCACTGGTGCGGCGCTACGGGGCCGAGGCGCCCAAGGTGATTGCCTCCGCCACCTGCGGACGCCCCGCCGAACCGGTCGTCGAGGGAATCGACGTCAGCAGAGCGGAATTCGAATACGCGATAACTCATGAGGGGGCGCTGGATGTCTCCGACATCGTCGATCGGCGGACCCGGATCGGGCTGGTGGCGCCCGATCGGGAGCGTGTTGTTCCAGTGGCAACCGAGTTCTTGGCGCGCGTCGGCTAGCCGCCGCCCCGCACCGTGAGCATCCGGATTTAGTCCGACGACTTATCGGAGTCCTCCCTGTCGTCGGAGTCTTTCGAGTCCTTGGAGTCCTTGGAGTCCTTGGAGTCTTCGGACGAGTCTTCGGAGTCCTTGTCGTCGTCGGAGTCCTTGTCGTCGGAGTCCTTGTCGTCGGAGTCGCCGCTGTCCGGGGAGTCGTCGGAGTCTTTGTCTTTGGAGTCTTTGTCTTTGGAGTCCTTGTCGTCGCTGTCCTTCGAGTCCTCAGAGTCCTCGCTGTCCTTGGACTCTTCGCTGTCCTTGGAGTCGTCGCTGTCCTTGGAGTCCTCGGCCGTGTCCGAATCCGCGGCCTCTTCGAGCTTGCCTGCGAACTTTGTCAGCAGGCCAGCTAAGTCACGGGCCTCTTCAGGTGATAGCGAATCATCGAATAACCGTTTGTCACTCTCAGAGATGCGCTCAAGGTAAACCGCGTTCTTCTGGATGCCGACGTCCCACCGGCCCCCCTCTTCACGAACCATCCGATGCCCCTTCCGGTTAGGACCTGAATCCAACTGACGCCGCGCTAGGCGTTGTTTACCCACTCCTGCTTCCAGCGCAACGGCCTTTAGCTGGAATTTCTGGTGAGCCATCGAAGATCTTGGCCGCCTAGCAGTTGACACCCGGCTAACCACCCATATTATGACAGTCAATATATAATGATTGTCTCTACCACAATTATGGATGGCTCTGGCGCATGGAGGTGATTGCGATGGCGACGCGTGTCCCAGTTTTGATCGTCGGAGCCGGTGTCGGCGGCCTCGCCATGTCGGCGCTGCTGACCCAGCACGGGGTGGGCTCGCTCCTGGTCGAGAAGCGACTGGAATTCTTCCTCTACCCAAAGGCCCGCAACCTGAGTTTCCGCAGCTCGGAAATCCTTCGCGGCCTGGGTGTTCGAGACGAGGTGCGGGCGGTCGCCGAGCACGTTTCGGCGCTGGTCGTCAGGCGCACGCTCAACAGCGCCGCGCAAGAACCGGCGCTCGACGTCGAAGCGATCTTCGCCGGCCTGGACAAGGTCAGCCCCGAACCGGCGGCGCAGTATTGCCCGCAGAGTCGGCTCGAGCCGATCCTGCGCGACGCCACGCGACGCGGCGGCAACGACGTGCGCTATGGCACGGAGCTGTCCTCGATCGAAATGGATGAAACCGGCGTCACCGCGGTGGTGCGCGACGCGGAGTCGGGGGAGTCGGAGACCGTCCGCGCCGACTATCTCGTCGGCGCCGACGGCGTGCACAGCCCCATCCGCGAATGGTTGGGCATCACCACATCCGGGTACGGCGCGCTGCCGATCTATGTCGTCTTCATCTACTTTCGGGCGCCATGGCGACGATTCATCCCGGAGTTGCACGACGGTGACGGCGTGCAGGTCAAAAACGACCACGTGGATGGCATATTCCTGGTCGCCGAGGGCGATCTCGGCATGTTCATCACCACCTACTTTCCCGGCGCAGGCGAGACGGCCGAACAGTTCACACCTCAGCGCTGCCGCGAGGTGCTCACCAAGGCGATCGGCGAGCGGATAGACATCGACATCATCGAGGTCGCGGCGTGGCAACCATACGAGCGGGTGGCCGACCAATTCGATTGCGGGCGAGCGTTTCTCGTCGGCGATTCGGCGCACACCATGCCGCCTTTCAAAGCCGGAGGAGCCAACACCGCCATCCAAAGCGCGCACAACCTGGCCTGGAAACTCGCCGCCGTTCTACACGGCACCGCCGCACCCGAGCTGTTGGCGACCTACCAGGCCGAGCGTCATCCGGTGGGCCGATTCGCCGCGCGCCAGTCGCTCACCGGGCCGTCGGTGGCGCTGCTGCGGGCGGGTGGCGATGCGCCGCAACTGCAGGCCGACGAGGAGTGCTCGATGTTCGCGCTGCTCATCGGATACCGGTACCGCTCGGCCGCGGTCGTGACACGCGATGCGGACGGTGGCGGTCTGGTGGACGAATTGCGCGCCCAACCCGGCACTCGGCTGCCGCACGTCTGGGTGCGCGAGGGAGTCTCGACACTCGATCTACTGGGACCCCGATTCATCGTGCTGTCCGGGGACGAGCGATGGTGTGCGGCCGCGACTTCGGCGTCGCTGTCCGCGCGCCGCTTCTACAGCGACGAGTGGGCGGCGGTTACCGGGCTGCCGCCGGAGGGTGCGCTGCTGATCCGACCGGACGATTTCGTCGGGTGGCGCGCCGATGAACTCCCCACCGATCCCGAAGGGGAACTGCGGCAAGCGCTTTCGGCGATCCTGGGCCGCGACGCGGGATGACTACAAGCTTCTCGAATCCGATAGCGTCCGCGCTATCGGATTCGAGAGTCACCTTGTGGTGACTAGACAAAGCCGGCGACCTACAGCGGGATGTTCTTGTGGCGGCCGCGGCGCGCGGGCGCCTGGGCCAGCGCCTCGGTGAGCTTGCTGCGGGTGTGCGACGGGTCGATCTTCTCGTCGACCACGCCGATCTCGATGGCGCTATCCACGCCGCCCGCGATCCGCTCGTGCTCGGCGGCCAGCTGGTCGTGCAGCGCTTCGCGCTCGTGGTCCGCCGCGGCGGCCAGCTTCTTCTTGTGCAGAATGCCGACGGCGGCCTTGGCGCCCATCACCGCGACCTCGGCGTCCGGCCATGCGTACACCTTGGTCGCGTTGAGCGACCGGGAGTTCATCGCAATGTAGGCCCCGCCGTAAGTCTTTCGGGTGACCAGTGTGACACGCGGAACCGTGCACTCGCCGAACGCATGCAGCAGCTTGGCGCCGCGGCGCACCACGCCGCCCCACTCCTGGTCGACACCGGGCAGATAGCCGGGCACGTCGACGATCACCACCAGCGGAATGCCGAAGGCGTCGCACAGTCGCACGAAACGTGCTGCTTTCTCGGCACTTTCGGAGTTCAGGCAACCGCCCAGGCGCAGCGGGTTGTTGGCCAGCACGCCGACCGTACGGCCGGACAGCCGGCCCAGACCGATCACCATCGACGGCGCCCAGTTGGCCTGGAATTCGTCGAATGGCGTTTCGTCGTCGAGGATCGCGGTGACGATCGGGCGCACGTCGTAGGCCCGCCGCGCCGACTCGGGCAGCAGCGCGTGGATGTCGGTGTCACCGGCCTCGGCCTTATCCCGGTCGAAATGCCCTTGCTGGCAGAACAAACCGACCAACCGGCGACCCCGCTCGTAGGCGTCGAGTTCGTCGTCGGCGACGATGTGGCACACGCCGGACTTCTTGTGGTGGGTCTCCGGACCACCGAGCGAGGCCATGTCGACGTCCTCGCCGGTGACGCTGCGCACCACGTCGGGCCCGGTGACGAACACCCGACTCTCCGGTGCCATCACGACGACGTCGGTCAGGGCCGGCCCATAGGCGGCGCCGCCGGCGGCGAAGCCGACGACCACCGAGATCTGCGGGATGTAGCCGGACGCCCGGATCATGGCCTCGAAGACCAAGCCCACCGCGTGAAGTGCCTTGACTCCCTCGGCCAGCCGGGCACCACCTGAGTGCCAGATACCCACGATCGGGCTCTGCTCCTGGATGGCGCTGTCGTAGGCGTTGACGATGTGCGTGCAGCCCTCGATGCCCATCGCCCCGCCCATGACCGTGCCGTCGGTGCAGAACGCGATGGTGCGCACGCCGTTCACGGTCCCTGCGGCGGCTAGCACGCCGGAACGATCGCGCTCATGCAGCAGCTCGACGGTGTCATCGTCGAAGAAATTGCTCAAGCGCAACAGCGGGTCGCGAGGGTCGAGCGACTCGCCAACCGTCTCGGGGGCCGTGATAGTCATCGCAGGTCTCCTGATATTCGGTGTTGCTCGGGTTCAGTACCGCCCGAAGGCGATGGCCACGTTGTGTCCGCCGAACCCGAACGAGTTGTTGATCGCGTACTGGTAATTGCCCGGCCGCGGCTTGCCCGCCACCACGTCCAAGTCGATCTCGGGGTCGAGGTTTTCCAGGTTCAGCGTCGGCGGAACCACCTGG
>NZ_DASUHS010000147.1:0-51552 GCF_036273375.1 Mycobacterium sp.
CCTGCTCACCGCACCTGGCCGAAACCGTCGGTGTGGTCGCCGACGCGCTGCGCCGCCACCCGGTGAGCGCGCTGGACGCCCGGCCGATGTTCGCGCCCGTCGCCGACCTGGGGGACGGGCCGCACGTCCAGCTCTGGCCCCATCGGCACGGCACCGACGCGATGTTCGCCGCCGCGCTGCGCCGCGAGGCGGATTAGCGGGGCGCGCCGGATGTGAAGCGGGCCGCGCGGCTCAGTAGTCTGGCGCTCATGCCTCGCAATACCGCGGGACCTCTGATCGCGCCGTCGATCCTTGCCGCTGACTTCTCCCGGCTCGCCGACGAAGCCGCCGCCGTGACCGGCGCCGACTGGTTACACGTCGACGTGATGGACAACCACTTCGTGCCGAATCTGACCCTCGGGCTGCCGGTGGTGGAGAGCCTGCTGGCCACCACCACCATCCCGATGGACTGCCATCTGATGATCGAGGACCCCGACCGCTGGGCGCCTCCGTACGCCGAGGCGGGGGCATACAACGTCACCTTCCACGCCGAGGCCACCCAGAATCCGATCGCGGTGGCCCGCGATATCCGCGCCGCCGGCGCCAAAGCGGGGATCAGCGTCAAGCCGGGAACCCCGCTGGAGCCCTACCTGGAAATCCTGCCGCAGTTCGACACCCTGCTCATCATGTCGGTGGAGCCCGGCTTCGGCGGCCAGAGCTTCATCCCCGAGGTGCTGAGCAAGGTGCGCACCGCGCGCAAGCTCATCGAGGCGGGGGAGTTGACGATCCTGGTTGAAATCGACGGCGGCATCAACGCGGACACCATCGAGCAGGCCGCCGAGGCCGGCGTCGATTGCTTCGTCGCCGGGTCGGCCGTCTACGGCGCCGATGACCCGGAGGCCGCGATCGACGCGTTGCGGCGCCAGGCCGCCGACGCATCCCCGCACCTGCGTCGATGACGGTTTCGCCGGGCGACAGCCTGGACACCGCGATGCGCCTGGCGATCGACCAGTCCAACCACGTCAAGGGGACCACGTATCCGAACCCACCGGTGGGGGCGGTCATCTTGGACGCCGGGGGCGAGGTGGTCGGTGTCGGCGCCACCGAACCGGCCGGTGGCGATCACGCCGAGATCCTGGCGCTGCGGCGGGCCGGTGATCTGGCGGTCGGGGGCACCGTCGTTGTCACTCTCGAGCCGTGCAACCACTACGGCAGAACCCCGCCGTGCGTGAACGCCCTGCTGGACGCGAAGGTGGGGGCCGTGGTGTACGCCGTCGCCGACCCGAACCCGGAGGCCGCCGGTGGAGCGGGCCGCCTCGAAGAAGCCGGCGTGGCGGTGCACTCCGGCGTGCTGGCCGACGAGGTGACCGGCGGCCCGCTGCGGGAGTGGCTACACAAGCAACGGACCGGGCTCCCGCACGTGACCTGGAAATACGCCAGCAGCGTCGATGGCCGCAGCGCGGCCGCAGACGGCTCCAGCCAGTGGATTTCCAGTGAGGCCTCGCGGCTGGATCTGCATCGCCGCCGCGCGGCCGCCGACGCGATCGTGGTGGGGACCGGCACCGTGCTGGCCGACGACCCGGCGTTGACCGCCCGACTGCCCGACGGCTCACTGGCCGGCCGGCAACCGCTGCGTGTCGTCGTTGGGAAGCGTGAAATACCCTCGGAGGCAAAGGTTCTCAACGACGATTCGCGGACCATGCTGATCCGAACGCACGACCCACTAGAGGTACTCAAGGCTGTGTCGGACCGCACCGATGTGCTGCTGGAGGGTGGCCCGACCCTGGCGGGCGCCTTCCTGCGGGCCGGGGTGGTCAACCGGATCCTGGCTTACGTCGCGCCGACCCTGCTGGGCGGCCCCATCACCGCGGTCGACGACGTGGGGGTGTCCACGATCGCGCGGGCGCTGCGCTGGCAGTTCGACGGCATCGACCGGGTCGGACCCGACCTGGTGCTCAGCCTGGTGCCGCGCAGCGGCTAGCGCTCACCCAGCGAGACCGCCTCCGGCTCGGGGACTTCCGGCTCTTCGGCGTGCTCTTTACGCCCGCCGAGCAACAGACCCAGCAGCGCACCCGCGATACAGATCACGACGGTGGCCAAGAAGATGTCGCCGTACATCTGGGCGAAGGCCTTGAGGTACAGCGTGCCCTGGGCGGCGATGCGCTCCAGCAGGGTGGCGTTGGGTGGGATCGAGGCAGTCAGGTTCGCCACGATCTGATTGAACCGGTACAGGCCCCACGCGCTGAGCGCGGCCACACCGATCAGCATGCCGGTCATCCGGGCCACCACCACCGCCGCCGAGGCGATGCCGTGTTGGGCGGACGGCACAACCCGCAGCGCGGCCGAGGTCAACGGGCCGATCACCAGGCCGAGGCCCAGGCCGGGCACCAGCAGGTCGGCGTGCAGCACGGGCACGCTGAACAGCCCGAAGATGTTGTGTTTTTGGTCCATCACGTCCTGGCGCCAGAAGTGAATCAGCCAGTACCCGTAGGCCGCGATCAGGAGCCCGAGGAAGGTCATGATCCGGTCACCGACCCGGGTGGCGATCCACCCGCCCAGCACAGCCCCGATCGGTAGCGCGATCAGGAACCAGAGCAGGAGCCCGGCGGCCTGGGCCTGGTCCTGTCCCAGCACGCCCTGGCCGAACAGCTCGACGTCCACCAGCGTCACCATCAGCGCGGCACCGGCGAACAACGAGGCGCCCAGCGCGGCCAGGAACGGGCGGAAGTGCACGCCCTCCGGTTCGATCAGCCGGGTGCGCGCGAAGCGCTCCCACAGCAGGAACAGCACCGCCACCACGACCGCCCCGATGACCAGCGGCAACCCGTAGCTCGGCAGAATCTGCTTGCCGTCGGGTTGTGGGTTGTAGAGACCGATCACCGCAAGGCCCAGGGCGACCGCCAGCAGCACACCACCGACCAGGTCGACCTTTTCGGGCTGCTCGACCCGTTGGTGCGACGGCAGGCTGAACTGGATCATCACCATCGCGATGAGGGTCAGCGGGACGTTGATCCAGAACACGTAGCGCCAGTCGTGTGTCAAGAAGACGATGAAAATCCCGTACAGCGGGCCCAGCACGCTGCCGAGCTCCTGGGCGGCGCCGATGCCGCCCAGCACACCGGCGCGGTTGCGCTGCGCCCACAGATCGGCGCCCAGCGCCAGGGTGACCGGCAACAGCGCGCCACTGGCCACGCCCTGGATGGTGCGGCCACCGACCAGCAGGTGGAAATCGCCCCAGTGACCGGCCAGCGCGGTGACCACGGAACCGACGATGAACAGCGCCAGGCTGACCTGCAGCACCAGCTTGCGGCCGAATCGATCGGAAGCGCGGCCCAACAGCGGCATGGCGGCGATGTAGCCCAGCAGGTACATCGTGATGATCCAGGTGATGCGCTGCAGCTGGTTAATCGGAATGTGAACGTCGGTCATGATGTCGCGCATGATCGTCACGACGACATAGGCGTCCAGGGCGCCCAGCAGGACCGCGAGGCTGCCCGCGCTGATCGCAACGCGGCGCCCGGTTTGGTGCCCGGTCTGGGCGGCGATCTCCGCGGTCACTGGCTCACCGGGGGCTTGGTGACCTGAACCTGCTGGCCCCAGTTGGACAGGGTGATCTGGGCGGTGTTGCCCGAGCTCTTCTGCAGGTTGGCCTGGACCAGCTGGTGGTCACCGCTCTCCTGGATCCACACTGTGCTCGGCACCGGCTGCGTCGCGTTGAACTGCGGGACGATCTTGTTCACCGCATCCGCCGAGACGTTTCCGCTGATACGGATCGTGTTCTGCCCGGCGATGTTGTCGCGGCCCTCGGCCTTGGCGTTGCTGAAGTTCGCCAGCACGTTACCCAGCCCGATGTCGGGGTTCAGCAGCACCGAGACGTCGTAGATGTCGGAGGCCTTGCCGAAGTCACTCCACTTGTTCGGGGTGAGGGCGGCGTACAGGGTTCCGTCGACGACCACGAAGTTGGCGTCAATGTCGGACCCGCCCAGAGTGATCGTCGCGTTGCCCGATGCGGCGGTCGCAGGCGCCGTGGTGAGGTCGCCGGTCAGAGTCTTGAGCGGTAGCCCGGGAATCTTGCCCTGAACGCTCAGCACGAGGTGCGCGCTTTTCACCTTCTTGGTGGCGTCGGCCGACTGCTTGACCAAGGTCGTGGCGTCGGGGAGCGGTGCGCTGCTCTGCTTTGAGCCCGACGAACAGCCGGCGATCAAGGCGGTGGCGAGGGTCAGGGATGCGATGACGGCCGATAGCCGGCGGCGGGTCTGCATACTGTGCATCGTAGAGGGTGCCGGTGACTGCTCTGGTGAACGCGGGGTGCCGGTGTCGCCCGGGTCTTGGTCTTTGCCTGCTCATCAGCCTGCTGAGGGCCATTAGCCTAAGAGGATGTTTACCGGAATAGTCGAGGAACTCGGCGAGGTGACTGCTCGCGACGTCCTCTCCGACGCGGCGCGGCTGACCATCCGTGGCGCCGTCGTGACGGCCGATGCGGGTCACGGCGATTCGATTGCCGTCAACGGCGTGTGCCTGACCGTCGCCGAACTGTTGCCCGGCGGTCAGTTCACCGCCGACGTGATGGCCGAATCGCTCAACCGGTCCAACTTGGGCGAACTGCAGGCCGGCAGCCGGGTGAACTTGGAGCGCGCAGCAGCCGTCAACAGTCGGCTGGGTGGCCACATCGTGCAGGGGCACGTCGACGGGACGGGGCGCATCGTGGCCCGGACCCCGTCCGAGCACTGGGAAGTGGTGCGAATCGAGATGCCGGCCGAGGTGGCCCGCTACGTCGTGGAGAAGGGATCGATCACCGTTGACGGGATTTCGTTGACGGTGTCCGGGCTGGGCGGCGAGCCGGCGGACTGGTTCGAAGTCTCGTTGATACCTACCACCCGCGAATTGACCACCTTGGGCCGCGCACCGGTCGGGACGCAGGTGAACCTCGAGGTCGATGTCATCGCCAAGTATGTTGAGCGGCTGCTCTCGCGGGATACTGGATCTGCCAGCGGTTCAACTGACACACGCGAGAGTGACGCGTAAGTACCGCGTAGTGGCCGAAGATAACCGTGTGTCTCCCGAAAGCGTTGTGCAGGAATAGGAACGCAGCGGGTCCGTCGAACGCTTCGAGAACCAACACAGAAGCTAGCGGTTCACGTCGGGTCCGCCCCGTGTGACGTGGACCTCGTGTACGTGTGGCTTCGATGGGATACCCAAACGTCATGACCGTAGAGATGTTGATTGTCGACGTCCTGGTGGGTGTCGTCGTCCTCGCTGCCGTTGTTGGAATGGTTGTGTTGATTGCGGCAGTGTTGAGGGTGTTGCAGGTGCAGATATACGTCTCAAGAGGTGGTATCCAAATGCCAACATCGGATCATCCGGATGAGTTCGAGGCACCCATCACCAGGGAGTATGCAAATCTCAGCAAATAACCATCCGGACGAGCCAGAGGTTTCGGCACTCTTTGTCGCATGCCAGCGAAACTTGTCGCATGCCAGCGAAACCGACACTGCCACAACGCTTTTCGTGAACGAATCAACGCCTGGCGGCCATGCCGTCGATGCCGCAGGAGACCGAGCGAAATCACCAGCGCCGCGGCCAGCGGGCTATTCCGCTCTGACTGCTCCAAAGTCGATCGTTATGTAGCCCGATGACCCCAGCATCACACCGGCCAGTACTGCGGCCGCTGCAACAGCTTTCAGCATCCTTTTGGTGCTCTTCGTCCTCATCGGTCACACCTTTCTGCTGGGCGAGATACCGCGGCAGGCTGACTCCCCCCGGCTAGCTGATGCTAACGCGGTCTTTAGACGTGTGTGGAATATTTCGCAAAACGCCTGGATAGACTTTTGGTGACGACTCGAGGTTCGCGCCGACGCGGCCGACAGCCCCCGTCAGCTCGCTGCGAAGTTGGGCACGCACTTGAAGGGGATGCAGCGTCGCGGGACGCCGGCTTGGTCAAGTCGATGACGACGACTTTATCGCCGGGCTCAGGCGCACACTTCCGTATGTTCTCGGAGACGCGCTACGCGATGAACGGGGCTTGGCCGTCGGGTACCGTGCGACGCACGAGAGGATTCGCGACATCGTCTTCGTCCGAGTTGGTTCTCGAACTGTGCGGCATTTCCCGAGCTGCCGTACTTCAGCCCTGGCTGTAAGCGCTTGGCGTCGAGGTGCGTGCCGGGTTGCACACCGGCGAGTGCGAGGATCGCGGCGCTCCCGCGCTCGAGGGCGTCCCCGGCGAATGGCGCGCTGTCGCTTCTTCGTACCCGCCTCAGTCAAGCTCGCGCCGCTCATCCAGCAGCGTTATCCGGCACGTCTCTCTCGGCGGAATCGGCCGCTGCGATTAACGCCCTGCCCACCTTTCGCGCTTCGGCTGGCGTGATGATCGGGGTATCGGGGCAGTCAATGATGATCTCGCGCAAAGCGCGCCCGTCCGCGTATTGCAGCCCGATGACGGATACCACGATATCGGCGCGTTGCCCTCGATCGATGGCGTCCTTGATTATCCACTCCGGGCCGTCGAATGCCCTGACGGCTGCCCCGATGTTGTCCCATTCGTCGACCCAGGTTGCCCGGGCGGGTGGTGCAAGGTTGGGTTTCATCGCTAGATCGTTTCCGCGAACCCGAGAGCGGGCACGAGTAGTCCACTACTTCACTTGTTGCGCCCGGCGCCGCGGTGCGTGTACCCCGTACCCCTTGAGGGATCGACAGGGCAGGTGTTCTTTGGGAGAGCGCCAGGGAAGCTGGGTAGCTCGTTCAAACATATTCAGACCACAGTGCAGACGGATGACCTGGTTCTAGCAGTTCAGGCATAGTGCTCGCTCGCTGCTAATCGCCAAATACGTCGAGCGATTACGCGACGCCGCCGGCGGTGACAACCCTGATCCGGCGCCGGGACGCCGTTGGCTTCTGCAGCGACGGGATACGTGCAAGGTCATCGGAAGTGGTCAGGCCGTCGGCACCGCCAACCCGCTCGGCGGCGCAACGCCTTCCGAGGCCGTCCCACTGATCGAGCCGCGGCAATAACGGGGGCGTCCCCGTGGTTCATACTGAATGCAACACGTGGGCTTCTCGTGTGAGCCGTTTCGACAGTGTTCCCGCCGGAGAGCGGGAACAGCGAGGTAGCGAAGATGACGAGGTTGGACTCCGTCGAGAGGGCGGTTGCCGACATTGCGGCCGGCAAGGCCGTCATCGTCATTGACGACGAGGACCGCGAGAACGAGGGCGATCTGATCTTCGCCGCCGAGAAGGCGACGCCGGAGATGGTGGCGTTCATGGTGCGCTACACCTCGGGATACCTGTGTGTGCCGCTGGATGGTGCGATCTGCGACCGGCTGGGGCTGCTGCCGATGTACGCCGTGAACCAGGACAAGCACGGCACCGCCTACACCGTCACGGTCGACGCACGACGCGGTGTGGGCACCGGGATTTCCGCCTCTGACCGGGCGACCACAATGCGCCTGCTGGCCGATCCCACCAGCGTCGCCGACGACTTCACCCGGCCGGGTCACGTGGTTCCGTTGCGCGCCAAGGACGGTGGCGTGTTGCGCCGTCCCGGTCACACCGAGGCCGCCGTCGACCTCGCCCGGCTGGCCGGGCTGCAGCCTGCGGGCGCCATCTGCGAGATCGTCAGCCAAAAAGACGAGGGCTCGATGGCGCAGACCGACGAACTGCGGGTATTCGCCGACGAACACGACCTTGCGATGATCACCATCGCCGACCTGATCGAGTGGCGACGCAAGCATGAAAAGCACATCGCCCGGATCGCCGAGGCCCGGATCCCCACTCGGCACGGGGAATTTCGTGCCATCGGCTACGCCAGCATCTACGAAGAGGTCGAACACGTCGCGCTGGTGCGCGGCGACATCGCCGGGCCGAACTCCGATGGTGACGACGTGCTGGTGCGCGTGCACTCCGAATGCCTGACCGGCGACGTGTTCGGTTCGCGCCGCTGCGATTGCGGACCCCAGCTGGACGCAGCGATGGCGATGGTTGCCCGCGAGGGACGCGGCATCGTGCTGTATATGCGCGGTCACGAGGGCCGCGGCATCGGGCTGATGCACAAGCTGCAGGCCTATCAATTGCAGGACGCCGGTGAAGACACCGTCGACGCCAATCTCAAGCTCGGATTGCCCGCTGATGCAAGAGATTACGGTATCGGCGCGCAAATACTGGTGGACCTCGGGGTGCGCTCGATGCGGCTGCTGACCAACAACCCGGCCAAGCGGGTCGGGCTGGATGGGTACGGCCTGCACATCATCGAGCGCGTGCCGCTGCCGGTGCGCGCCAACGCGGAGAACATCCGTTACCTGATGACCAAGCGGGATAAGATGGGCCACGACCTGGCCGGGCTGGACGACTTTCACGAATCCGTCCATTTGCCAGGTGAATTCGGCGGTGCTTTGTGAGTGGTGGCGCCGGCGTGCCGGAGGTGCCGGCGCTTGACGCATCTGGTGTGCGCCTCGGCATCGTGGCAAGCACCTGGCATAGCGAGATCTGCGACGCGCTGCTCGACGGTGCACGCAAAGTCGCCGCCGATTCGGGTGTCGACGACCCCACGGTGGTCCGCGTGCTCGGCGCGATCGAAATCCCCGTGGTGGCACAGGAACTCGCCCGAAACCACGACGCCGTGGTCGCGCTGGGCGTCGTAATCCGCGGGCAGACACCACATTTCGAATACGTCTGCGATGCGGTAACCCAGGGCTTGACCCGGGTCTCACTGGACGCCTCCACGCCGGTCGCCAACGGCGTGCTGACCACCGACAACGAGCGGCAGGCCCTGGATCGGGCCGGGCTTCCCGCGTCGGCCGAGGACAAAGGGGCCCAGGCAGCCGGGGCGGCCCTGTCCGCCGCGCTGACGCTGCGCGAGTTGCGCGCTCGGTCGTGACGCCAACGCCGGACCGCGAGAGCTGGGATGCGGTGTTGCGTCCCCATCGCACACCGTTATTCGTTTATGGGGCGGCCTTTATCATCGCCGCGGTGCACATCGCGGTGGGACTGCTGCTCAAGGTGGGCTCCACCGGGGTGGTCTTTCAGACCTCCGATCAGGTGGCGATCGCGGCGCTGGGTCTGGTCATCGCCGGCGTCGTGCTGTTGTTCGCGCGGCCGCGGCTGCGAGTGGGACCGGCCGGCGTTGAGGTACGAAATCTCCTGGGCGACAAGCTGATCGAATGGCCAGATGTTGCCGGCGTGTCGTTTCCCGTGGGTCACCGCTGGGCGCGAATCGACTTACCCGATGACGAGTACATACCGGTGATGGCCATCCAGGCCGTTGACAAGGGCCGAGCCGTGGACGCCATGGACACGGTGCGCTCGCTGCTGGCGCGCTATCGACCGGACCTGCAGAGGCACTGAGCGCTGTACCATCGGCCGATGGCACTTCAGGCACGGGCGGCCGCGGTCGCCGTCGTCGCCATGCTGGCGCTCAGTGGGTGCAGCGTTGTGGTGGGGGGACGGGCGGTCGGGGCGTCCGGTCAGTCAGGGGGAGCACCGTCGGCGCCAGTGAGACACCCGCCGGCCCGTGCGCAAGACCTGCTGCTCCAGACCGGGGACGACACGCCTTTCGGGGCGGCGACCGCGATACCGGTGGGCGACAACTACTTCACCACGGCCCAGCCCCCGAACTGTGAGGCGGCGGTGGTGTTCGAGAACTCGCCCCTGCGGCCGCCCGGCGCATCTGACCACGCCGAGTCCGCCTACCGCTTCGCCGGTCCGGCAACCTACGGCGAGTCGGTCGATATCTACGGCGACCCGCTGGACGTCCGCCACGTGCTGGTGGACGGTTTTATCGCGATCGCCCAGTGCCGCCGCGAAGCCGTAGGCGTGACCCGAGACGGGCAATCATCGTCGATGCACCTCAGCGACGTCGATACCTCGTCACACACCGCCGTGGTGTGGGCCATGACCCAGCCGGGCTGGACTTGTGACTACGGGCTGGCGGCCCTGCCGCGAACAGTTCTGCTGCTGTCAGCCTGCGACGCCAAGCCCGGGTTCCCCATGGCGGACTGGACGTCGAAACGCCTCGCACAGATCAGCGGGCGTACCGCCTAGGAACCTGTGCCGGCTAAGGCGGAGGAGGCCCTCAGTAGCGAGTGCAGTCCGTCATCATTTGCTGAAGAATAGGCATGGCCTGCTCGGCCCCTCGAGTGTGCTCGATCGCGTGCAGCAGGTTCAGCCGCTGATCGGGCGACGAGGCCAGGAACTGCTGCAAGAATTGCTGGTTCGGCCGCGACTCGTCGAGGTACTGAGCGGCCGTCGGGTTTTCCGCGTGTACGGCCCGCATCGCCTGGTCGTAGCTGCAGGTGGTGTTGATCATCGGACCATAATCGGGGTCAGCCGATGCGACCCCGGCCCCACCTGTCGACGCCAGTGCCAGACCGCCGACGGCGACGATGACCAACCAGCGCTTCATCATTTATCGGATTCCCCGTTGCTCCGCCCCAGTTTAACGTTGGGCCAGGAGCTCGGTAGCAGAACCGAAGCCGTTCACGCGCCGCCACGCGCGCGTGGGGCTCCCTCACCGGCCTTCTCCCTGCCCGGTTGTTCCTTCTTCGGTTTCGGGGCTCCAGCTGCTCGGCAGTAGCGGCAGACTCGGGCCGTCGCCCAATGAAGCGTTGGCAATCGTGGTCAAACCCGCTGGAGCGGCGTCGGCCTCGCGGGCGGTGCCGGCGAAGCCCATGCGCCCCGCACCCCGATCCGACACCGTCGCCGGGCGGTCGGTGGATTCCGCCCCGGATCCGTGTTCGAGGTATTCGTAACGATGAACGGGGTCGATCAGGCCCAGCCGGGCGCGCCTGCGGCGCCGAGCCTGTTCCCGTGGGGCCGCGTCGGCCGGCGCCACGACGGCGTCGAGCTTGGGCGATTTCTGCCCGGCGCGGGAGTCGATACTCATGTCCGTGCCGGCCCCGAGGCCGGGAGGGCCGACCACGTAGGGGTAGCTGACAGCCGGGAGCCCGGGGGCGGGCGGCGCCGGCGTCGCCGCGGACGCCGAAGCCGCGGCGGGGGCGGGCGCGTGCGTCGGGGCGGTGGCCGGGGTCGCAGCGGGCGCACCGAGGCCGGGGGCCATCGCAACGGGCGCTCCGGTGTGAGACGGAGCCGGCGCGGCCGCAGCGCCCGGCAGCGTGGGGGCGGGTTGAGTCTCGCCCGCCAAACCGGCCAACCCCGCCAAGCCCGCGGCACCCGCGACGGGGATGGAGGGGGCGATCAGGCCGAACGAGAGTTGCGTCAATTGCGGCACTTGCGGGGCGAAGTAGAGGAGCGACTCGCCCGCCCAATGCGGAACCTCGGTGGCCAGTAACGGGTCAGTCATCAGGTCGGAGAGGGTCGCGGATGGGTTCGATGGCGACTGGCTCAGGTCCCCGCTGATGGCCCTTGCCACCTCCTGCACGCGAGTTACCCACCAGCTCAACTGAGTTGGGTTGCCGCCGGCGTCCTGGTTGGCGACGTCGGTTTTCTGAATCGCCGGCGGTGGGGCGGTGGGTGGTGCCCACGTCATCGCGGTCTCGGACACGGCTTCGTAGATCGCCATCGTGGTGGCCGCCTGCAGCCACATCTGCAGGTACTCGATCTCGTTTTGTGCGATCGGAATCGTGTTGACACCAAAGAAATTCGTCGCCACCAGCTGCGCGAAGACGGCGTGGTTGGTGGCCAGCTCCTCCAGGGTCGGCATCGCAGACAGTGCGGCGGTATAGGCCGCGGCAACGGTCTCGGACTCGAGGGCCGCCGCCGTGCTGTTGGCGCTGTTCTGCAAAAGCCATGCCAGATATGGCACATGGGCGGCCACGAACGCCTCCGCGCTGGGGCCCTGCCACGTGCCGGCCTGTACCGCCGCCAGCAAGTCGCCGAGTTCCTGGGCGGCCGAGTCGTATTCGGCACTGAGCGCCTGCCACGCCTGCTCGGCCGACAGTAAGGATCCGGGCCCGGGGCCGCTGGACAGCGCCGCCGAATGCACTTCCGGCGGGAAGGCGGCCCAGATTGGCATGGTCATCATCGGCCGTCCGCGTGCGCCCGCGCTGCCATGTTGCGCTCCTCCCGACGAACCGGTCAGCGGTCCCGCGTTGGCTGGCGGACGGCGGCCCGATCAGCCACGCGGGGGCGTTTTTCCCGGCCTCTCAGTGGTTTCAGCGTTTCAGCGATGCGACAACTGCGAGTCCAGCGAAGACGTTGCCGCCGATTTCCCACCAGCGGCAGCAGGAACAGTGGTCCGCATGTACCGGAGTTTAACTGGAAAATAACCGTAAATACGGATAGAAACTCGAACTTTCACCGGAGATGCAAAGCTAACTCTCAGCTATTGGACAGCCGAAGGAGGAATCCGTTCAGTATCAGCGTCTGCGCCAGCCCCGTCCGCTGCGCCGCGCTCAGCCCGGGCAGATCCGCGACCCGGAACGGACCGGTACTGCCGGCCAGGAACAGCATCGCCGCTTCATGGTCGGCGCCGGCGCCCACCGACAGCTGAGCGAACTGCAGAACGACGCGGTCGTCGACGTGCGCCACTCGCGCATAGAGCGGTTCATACTTCGCGACCAGCGTTTGCCCGTCGATACCGACCGTGTCGCTGACCCGCCCGACCGGAGGGCATCGGCCGCGCCGCACCAAGACGTCGGCCAGCGCGTCGAGGCTTTCGTTGAGGATCTCGGGATTCTCGACGGCTCGCAGGGTGTCCCGCACGAGATCGCCCAGGCCGACACGGGCGGTTACGTCATCCAGGTGTCGCGGCGACAAGCGGGCGTGCACGCGCGGGTCGCGCAAGCTCAGCGCGTACAGCGCGTGAGTGATGAGCGTGAGCACTGTGGGTGCATGGAGGCCGATTGTCAGATGGACCGACGGCTCGAAGTGTGTTTCGGCCGAATGCACTTGGCCGCGCGGCAAATACAGCACGTCGCCGGGCTCCATGCACACGTCTGTCGGCGACGTTAGCCCACCCGTCCCCACCCCCTTGCGCCGCTGGATCTCGTGCGCCGGCACGGCGGCGGTGCCGGACACATGCCACGTCTTGGATCCCTGGATCTGCAGGACCAGCACATCATGTGGGTCGTAATGCGGGACGAAGCCGGTTGATTCCGGTGGCGTGACGTAGCCGTTGACCCGTGTCGGAAAGTTCAGCTCGACCTCGATGGAGTGCGACAACGACGCGATCGTGCGCGAATACCGCTCGAGTCCATTCAGGACGATCGTGTAGCCGTCGGCCAGGTTGTCGCGTACCCGGACGGGGTCCAGGCCGCCGTCGGCGCGGCGGTAGGTCGCCGGATCGATGTCCTCGCCGCCTTTGACGAGCCGCACGGCAGACGGTTCCGGCTGCACCTGTTCAAGGAGTCGGTCGACCGCCGACGGCCCGGGCAGCAGCCGGTCGAAGTAGCCCGGCTGGCATCGCTTGATGTGGTGGTGCCTGCTCGTCCAGATTTCGTCGAGGAAGGTGTCGACGCCGACGGGCTGCAGCAACCACGCTAGCGAGGAATCGACGGTAATCCCCCCAAACGTCGGCGACCGGTATGCACCACAGTAGACGGCACCCGCACGCGCCCGCCTTTCTCGGCACCACGCCGGCGGCTACTAGCCTGGATCTGTGCCCGATCCCGCCACCTACCGCCCCGCGCCCGGGTCCATCCCGGTCGAGCCCGGCGTCTATCGATTCCGGGATCCGCACGGGCGAGTCATCTACGTCGGCAAGGCCAAGAGCCTGCGCAGCCGGCTGACGTCATACTTCGCCGACATCTCCAGCCTGCACCCGCGAACCCGGCAGATGGTGACCACCGCGGCCAAGGTCGAGTGGACGGTGGTCAACACCGAAGTCGAGGCACTGCAGCTCGAATACAACTGGATCAAAGAGTTCGACCCGCGGTTCAACGTCCGCTATCGCGACGACAAGACCTATCCGGTGCTGGCGGTGACCCTCAACGAGGAGTTCCCGCGCCTGATGGTCTATCGCGGCCCCCGCCGCAAAGGGGTGCGATATTTCGGGCCGTACTCGCACGCCTGGGCCATCCGGGAAACACTGGATCTGCTCACCCGGGTGTTTCCGGCTCGGACCTGTTCGGCGGGAGTGTTCAAGCGGCACAAGCAGATCGACCGTCCCTGCCTACTCGGCTACATCGACAAATGCTCGGCGCCGTGTATCGGCAGGGTCAGCGCGGAGCAGCACCGCCAGATCGTGGACGATTTCTGCGACTTCCTGTCCGGTAAGACCGACCGGTTCGCGCGGGAGCTGGAACAACAGATGAAGGCCGCGGCCGAGGAACTCGATTTCGAGCGGGCCGCGCGGCTGCGCGACGACCTGGGCGCGGTGAAGAGGGCGATGGAAAAGCAGGCCGTCGTCCTCGGCGACGGCACCGACGCCGATGTGGTGGCGTTCGCCGACGACGAGCTCGAGGCCGCGGTGCAGGTGTTCCACGTCCGCGGCGGCCGGGTCCGCGGTCAGCGTGGCTGGATCGTCGAAAAGTCCGCCGACCCTGGTGATTCCGGTGAGGAACAGCTGGTCGAACAGTTCCTGACCCAGTTCTACGGCGAGCAGGCCGAATTAGGTGGCGCCGCAGACGAATCGATAAACCCGGTGCCGCGCGAGGTGCTGGTACCCTGCCTGCCGTCCAATGCCGGCGAGCTGACCAGTTGGCTGTCCGGCCTGCGCGAATCCCGGGTGGCGCTGCGAGTGCCGCAGCGCGGCGACAAACGAGCGCTGGCCGAAACGGTACAGCGCAACGCCAAAGAGGCACTGCAGCAACACAAGCTGCGGCGCGCCGGCGATTTCAACGCCAGATCCGCTGCGCTGCAGAACATCCAAGAGGCCCTCGGCTTGTCGGACGCGCCGCTGCGCATCGAATGTGTGGACATCAGCCATGTGCAGGGCACCGACGTGGTGGGCTCGCTGGTGGTGTTCGAGGACGGTCTGCCGCGCAAATCGGACTACCGGCACTTCGGCATCCGGGAAGCCGCCGGACACGGGCGCTCCGACGACGTCGCCTCCATCGCCGAGGTGACCCGTCGCCGTTTCGCGCGGCACCTGAGTGAACAAAACGACCCGAATATGCTTTCGCCGGAAGGAAAGTCTCGCCGCTTCGCTTACCCGCCGAATCTCTACGTCGTCGACGGCGGTGCGCCACAAGTCAATGCGGCCAGTGCGGTGCTCGAGGAACTCGGCATCACCGACGTCGCGGTGATCGGCCTGGCCAAGCGGCTAGAAGAGGTGTGGGTGCCCTCGGAGCCCGACCCCGTCATCATGCCGCGCAACAGCGAGGGGCTGTATTTGCTGCAACGCGTCCGTGACGAAGCGCATCGGTTTGCGATCACCTACCATCGCAGCAAGCGATCCAAGCGAATGACGGCATCGGTGCTGGATTCGGTGCCAGGATTGGGAGAACACCGCCGCAAGGCATTGGTAAGCCATTTCGGATCGATAGCCCGCCTCAAGGAGGCCACCGTCGACCAAATCACCGCGGTTCCCGGCATCGGCGTGGCAACCGCCACCGCCGTCCTGGAGGCGCTGCGACCCGAACAGTCCGAGGCCGCCCGATGACGGGCCCAGGTGAGTTCGCGGGCGGTCACTCGGTGGACGCGCCGGCCGGTATCGACGTCGTTCTGGTGACCGGATTATCTGGCGCCGGGCGGGGTACCGCAGCCAAGGTGCTCGAAGACCTCGGCTGGTATGTGGCCGACAACTTGCCCCCGCAGCTCATCACTCGGATGGTCGATTTCGGTCTGGCCGCCGGCTCGCGGATCACCCAGCTGGCGGTGGTGATGGATGTGCGGTCGCGTGGCTTCACCGGCGATCTGGACTCGGTGCGCACCGAGCTGGCCACCCGAAACATCGCCCCGCGCGTGGTGTTCATGGAAGCATCCGACGACATGTTGGTGCGTCGCTACGAACAGAATCGTCGCAGCCACCCGCTGCAGGGTGACCAAACCCTGGCCGAGGGCATCGCCGCTGAGCGCCGGATGCTCGCATCGGTCCGCGCCACCGCCGACCTGATCATCGACACGTCGACGCTGTCGGTGCGCGGCTTGCGCGAGACCATCGAGCGGGCATTCGGCGGCGCCGCCAGCGCGACCATCAGCGTCACGGTCGAGTCGTTCGGCTTCAAGTACGGCCTGCCGATGGACGCCGACATGGTGATGGACGTGCGGTTCCTGCCGAACCCGCACTGGGTCGACGAATTGCGTCCACGCACCGGGCAGGACCCGGCGGTGCGGGATTACGTGTTGAGCCAGCCCGGCGCGGCCGAATTCCTCGACGCCTACCATCGATTGCTATCTCTGGTCGTCGACGGCTACCGCCGGGAGGGCAAGCGCTATATGACGGTCGCCATCGGCTGCACCGGCGGCAAGCATCGCAGCGTCGCGATCGCCGAGGCATTGATGCAGTTGCTGAACGCTCAGCAGGGGGAAGCGCAACTGTCGGTGCGGGTGCTGCACCGGGACCTGGGCCGCGAATGACCGAGCCGATGAACCGGGGCATCGTCGCGCTGGGCGGCGGACACGGCCTGTACGCGACGCTGTCGGCGGCCCGCCGGCTGACCCCCCATGTCACCGCGGTGGTGACCGTCGCCGACGACGGTGGATCTTCTGGCCGGCTGCGCAGCGAACTGGACGTTGTGCCGCCGGGCGATCTACGAATGGCATTGGCGGCCTTGGCATCTGATAGTCCTCACGGGCGACTGTGGGCGACGATTCTGCAGCACCGGTTCGGCGGCAGCGGCGCCCTGGCCGGGCATCCGATCGGCAACCTGTTGCTGGCCGGCCTTTCCGAGGTGCTGGCCGATCCCGTCGCGGCCCTCGATGAGTTGGGGCGCATCCTCGGCGTCAAGGGGCGGGTGCTGCCGATGTGCCCGGTCGCGCTGCAGATCGAGGCCGACGTCTCCGGTCTGGAAGGTGACCCGCGGATGTTTCGGCTGATCCGCGGCCAGGTGGCGATCGCGACCACACCGGGCAAGGTGCGTCGCGTGCGGCTGTTGCCCGACAACCCCCCGGCGACACGGCAGGCCGTCGACGCCATCATGGCCGCCGATTTGGTGGTGCTGGGCCCCGGCTCGTGGTTCACGAGCGTGATCCCGCATGTGCTGGTGCCCGGACTGGCGGCGGCGCTGCGGGCGACCACCGCGCGGCGCGCCCTGGTGCTCAATCTGGTGGCCGAGCCGGGGGAGACGGCCGGCTTCTCCGTCGAGCGTCATCTGCACGTGCTGGCACAGCACGCACCGGAATTCAGCGTGCACGACATCATCATCGACGCCGAACGGGTGCCCAGCGAGCGCGAACGCGATCAACTGCGCCGCACCGCCACACTGCTTTCGGCCGAGGTCCACTTCGCCGACGTGGCCAAACCTGGTACACCTTTACATGACCCGGGCAAGCTCGCGGCGGCCCTGGACGGGGTCCGGGCGGCCCGCAAGGCTCCGGGAGCGTCTCCGGTCACGGCCATCGCCGATATTGCGGTCGACGGTGCAAGCCCACAAGCCGGGGGTGGACCGGCCGGCAGCGGACCAAGGGGTGACGACGCGTGGCGATGACGACCGAAGTCAAGGACGAACTGAGCCGCCTCATGGTGAAATCGGTCAGCGCCCGCCGCGCGGAAGTCACTTCCCTGCTGAGGTTCGCCGGCGGGCTGCACATCGTCGGCGGCCGCGTCGTGGTCGAAGCCGAGGTGGACCTGGGCAACGTCGCGCGGCGGCTGCGCAAGGACATTTTCGAACTCTACGGATACAACGCCGTCGTGCATGTGTTGTCGGCCAGCGGGATTCGCAAGAGCACCCGATACGTGTTGCGGGTGGCCAATGACGGCGAGGCGCTGGCCCGCCAGACCGGCTTGCTCGACAATCGCGGCCGCCCGGTGCGCGGTCTGCCGGCGCAGGTGGTGGGTGGCAGCGTCGGCGATGCCGAAGCCGCGTGGCGAGGAGCCTTCCTGGCGCACGGGTCGCTGACCGAGCCGGGGCGTTCGTCGGCGCTGGAAGTCAGCTGCCCCGGCCCCGAGGCGGCGCTGGCATTGGTGGGTGCCGCGCGCCGGCTCGGTGTCAGCGCGAAGGCCCGCGAGGTGCGTGGCGCCGACCGGGTGGTGGTGCGCGACGGTGAGGCGATCGGCGCACTGTTGACCCGGATGGGCGCCCAGGACACTCGGCTGGTGTGGGAGGAGCGCCGGATGCGGCGCGAGGTTCGGGCCACGGCCAACCGGCTGGCCAACTTCGACGACGCCAACCTGCGCCGATCGGCACGGGCGGCCGTCGCCGCGGCGGCCCGGGTGGAGCGGGCGCTGGAGATCCTGGGCGACACCGTCCCGGACCATCTGGCCTCGGCCGGGAAGCTGCGCGTCGAGCACCGGCAGGCATCGCTGGAGGAGCTCGGCCGGCTCGCCGACCCCCCGATGACGAAAGATGCTGTGGCGGGCCGCATTCGGCGGTTGCTGTCGATGGCCGATCGCAAGGCGAAGGTCGAGGGCATTCCCGACACCGAGTCGGCGGTCACGCCGGATTTGCTGGAGGACGCCTGACCGCGTCCCGCCAATTGTTGGACATTTGCTGGTGGGGACGGGCTTTAGGGGGCTACGGTCAGGTGATGAAACGGCTTTCGAGTGTCGATGCGGCGTTTTGGTCGGCAGAAACCGCGGGCTGGCACATGCACGTGGGGGCGTTGGCGATTTGCGACCCGAAGGAATGCTCCGAGTACAGCTTTCAACGTCTCCGTCAATTACTGATCGAGCGCCTGCCGGAGGTACCCCAGTTGCGGTGGCGGGTCACCGGCGCGCCGCTCGGCCTGGACCGGCCGTGGTTCGTCGAAGATGAGGACCTCGACGTCGATTTCCACGTCCGCCGCATCGGTGTTCCCGCGCCGGGCGGTCGCCGCGAGCTCGAGGAGCTGGTGGGCCGGTTGATGTCCTACAAGCTGGACCGCTCCCGACCGCTGTGGGAGATGTGGGTGATCGAGGGCGTCGAGGGTGGGCGGACGGCGATGCTGACCAAGATGCACCACGCCATCGTCGACGGGGTTTCGGGCGCCGGCCTGGGTGAAATCCTGTTGGATGTCACGCCGGAACCGCGTGCGCCGCAACAGGAAACGGTCGGATCGCTGGTGGGTTTCAAACTGCCGGGGCTGGAGCGGCGCGCCGTGGGCGCCCTCATCAACGTCGGTGTCAAGACGCCGTTCCGCATCGCGCGGCTGATGGAGCAGACCGTGCGCCAGCAGGTCGCCGCGTTGGGCGTGACCAGCAAGCCGTCGCGCTACTTCGATGCGCCGAAAACTCGGTTCAATGCGTCGGTGTCGCCGCACCGGCGGATCACCGGCTGCCGTGTCGAACTGGCTCGCGCCAAGGCCATCAAGGACGCCTACGGCGTCAAGCTCAACGACGTTGTGCTGGCATTGGTGGCCGGCGCCGCGCGCGAATATCTACAGAAGCGCGGCGAGCTGCCCGCCAAGCCGCTGATTGCGCAGATCCCGGTATCCACCCGTACTGATGAGAACAAGGACGACGTCGGCAACAAGGTGGGTTCGATGACCGTGTCCCTTGCCACCGATATCGAAGATCCCGCTGAGCGGCTGCGTGTTATCCACGACAGCACGCGAAGTGCCAAGTTGATGGCCAAGGCGTTGTCGGCGCATCAGATCATGGGGCTGACCGAAACGACGCCGCCGGGACTGTTGCACCTCGCCGCGCGGGCCTACACGGCCAGCGGGTTGTCGCGAAACCTGGCCCCCATCAACCTGGTCGTCTCCAACGTCCCCGGCCCACCGTTCCCGCTGTACATGGCCGGCGCCAAACTGGATTCGCTGGTGCCGCTGGGACCGCCGGTGATGGACGTCGCGCTGAACGTCACGTGCTTCTCCTACACCGACTACCTGGACTTCGGTTTCGTCACGACGCCCGAGGTGGCCAACGACATTGACGACATGGCCGATCGGATCGAGTCGGCGTTGACCGACCTGGAGAAGGCCGCCGCGCGGGAGAGCAGCTCCAGCTAGGCCTGCCTGGCGATCTCGCGTCTACTGGCCGTCGTCGTCACCGTTATCGCGTATCAGATTTTCGGGGTGGTGGAAGGTGTTGGTGCGGGCTTGACCTCTGTCCAGACGCGGGGGCGGAATCCATTCGGTATCGCCTTTGACGTTTTTGCGTGTCGTCCAGCCGCCGGGTCTGAGCAGGCGGTGATGGGGGCCGCAGGCGAAGGTCAAGTCGTTCACGTCGGTGGTACGACACTTGGCGTAGTCGGTGACGTGATGAACTTCGGAATAGTAGCCGGGCACGGTGCAGCCGGGGGCCGAGCACCCGCGATCCTTGGCGTATAACACAATTCGCTGCCCGGGCGAGGCGAGCCGCTTGGCGTGATACAGCGCCAGCGCTTTGCCGTGGTCGAAGACGGCCAGATAGTGGTGGGCATGCCGGGCCAGGCGGATCACGTCGCTGATCGGCAGGATGGTGCCGCCGCCGGTCAGGCCGCGCCCGGCGGCGGCCTCGAGCTCTTGCAGCGTCGTCGTGACGACGATGGATGCCGGTAACCCGTTGTGTTGCCCCAATTCTCCGGAGGCCAACACGCCGCGCAGGGCTGCCAGCAACCCGTCGTGGTTGCGTTGGCTCGCTGAGCGCGGGTCATGCTCGATAGCTTCTTGGCTCGGTGCGCCGTCCACACAGGGGGTGTCATCGAGGGGATTGCACATGCCCGCGGCGGCCAGTTTCGCAAAGACGGCTTCGAGGGTGGCGCGGGCTTCGGGTGTCAGCCAGGCATGCAGTTCGGACATCCCGTCAGAACACTGTCTGCCCAGGTTCAGTCCGCGCCGTCGAGCGCGGTCCTCGTCGCGGTAGGTACCGTCGGGGTTAAGGCAGTCAGCGAGCGTGTTGGCAAGCGCGGCCAGTTGTTCGGGACGAAACCGGCTGCCTTCCTCGGCCAATCGCGCTTCGACGTGCTCGCGGGTCGCCATGTCGACCCAGCCGGGCAGCTGGTGGCAGAACTTGCGGATCACCGCTACCTGGCCGGCGCCCAGCTTGCCGTCGCGTTGGGCGGCGGCGGTGGCGGCCAGGACCGGTGGGACGGGTTCACCGGTCAGGCCGTGCCGAGGGCCCAGGTCCCGCGCCTCCTTGACGCGCCGGGCGGCTTCGCCGCGGCTGATCAGCGTCGATTCGGTGATCGCATGGGTCAATGTGCCGCCGAGTTCCTCGGAGGGGGCTTGGCGGGCAAGGGAATTGATCAGCGGATGCTCCAGGGCCGGTATGCGCCGGCGCAGCTTCTCGCAGCGCTCCAAGATCGCCAGTTGTTGCCGCGCGTTCAGTGCGTCGAACGACAATCCGCAGGCACGGTCCAAGTCGGTATCGAGCGCGTCGAACACCGCGTCAATATCTTGCTGACTACTTGGACCCACACCGCCAAACTAACCGCACCCACCGACAAGAATCGCCGCTCTGTGACCACTGAAACCAAAGCGACACAAGGGGATTGCGAGGCGCGCCGCGGCGACGCCGGGCGAAGCGGCCGGCCGATACCTCCTAGTCTCGCTCGGGCGGATTCGTCGCGTACACCCACGACAGGAATCGAGCCACGGCCTCCGCGGACCGATGCGCCCGCGGCGAACTGAAGATGTCGAAAGCGTGTTGGGCGTGCGGTAATTCGGCGTAGGCGACCGGGTTTTTGGATACCCCACGCAGTTCCTCGACGAACTCTTCGGCCTCGCCGACCGGGATCAGCGAATCGTCGTGGCCGTGCAGGACGAAGAAGGGTGGCGCGTCGGCGCGCAGCCGCCGGATCGGCGAGGCGTCGACGTAGATGTCGCGGTGCGTGGCGAATTTCTTTTTGACAACGAATTTTTGGAGCAGGTCCACGAATTCGCCCCGGCCTTCGCCCTCGGTGGAGAACCAGTCGTAGCGTCCGTACACCGGCACCGCGGCGACCACCGAGGTGTCGGCTTCCTCGAAACCGGGCTGGAATTTCGGGTCTCCTGCGCTCAACGCCGCCAGCGAACATAGGTGCCCGCCGGCGGATCCGCCGGTGATCGCCACAAAGTTAGGGTCCCCGCCGTAGTGGGAGATGTTCTCCTTGACCCACGCCAGCGCGCGTTTGACGTCGACGATGTGGTCGGGCCAGGTGTGCCGGGGCGACACCCGATAGCCGATCGATACGCACACCCAGCCGCGCGCGGCCAGGTGGCTCATCAGCGGATAGGCCTGGGGGCGGCGCATTCCGATCATCCAGGCGCCGCCGGGCACCTGCAACAGCACCGGCGCCTTACCGTCGCGCGACAGATCGCGGCGGCGCCAGATGTCGGCGAGATTGGCGCGCCCGTGCGGACCGTAGGACACCACGTTGGTCTTCTCGACGTAGCGGCGGCGCGCGATGGTGTTGCCCAGCGGCAGGGTGCGCCGCCCGCTGCGCGTCGGTGTGCTCTGGGGCAGTTTGTTCAGCGCCTCCTGGTAGTCGTCGCCCAGTTGCTCGCGCAGTCCGGCCTCCAGCACCGGGCCGGGAGTGGTGACACCGCGATACTTGATCACACCCAGGATGGCCCAGGACGCCACCGTCAGCGCCAGGGCGGCCTTTCCGCGCCGTCCCGCGAAGTCGCCGCGGCGCCCCCGCCGTAGCGCGTCTAGCAGCGAGGCGGAGAAGTAGACGCCGGGCACCTCTGAGGCCGGCCAGCCGAACCAGAAGACCAGCACGGTGGTGTAGCCCTTGCGGGCCAGCGGGCGTAATCCGTTGGCGGCGTTGGCCAATTCGAGCGCGGCGCGCGCCAGCGGCCGGGGCGTTCTGATGTTCCGGGCCAGCCGCGTCACCCCTGCACCCGCGCTTGCAAGTCGGCGCGCAGGATCTTGCCCGTGCTGCTGCGCGGAAGTTCGTCCAGCACGGTGATTTCGCGGGGGATTTTGTAGTTGGCCAGGGTCTCCCGCACGTGCTGCTTGAGCGCCTCGGGAGCGGCGTCCGCGTCGAGCGTGGCGCCGGGCTCGAGCACCACGAAGGCCGCCAGCCGCTGCCCGTATTGTTCGTCGTCCACGCCGATCACTGATGCCTCCGCCACGTCGGGGTGTGCCGCCAGGGTCTTCTCCACCTCGATCGGGTACACGTTCTCGCCGCCGGAGACGATCATCTCGTCGTCGCGGCCGACGACGAACAGGCGTCCCGCCTCGTCCAGATATCCCACGTCGCCCGATGACATGAATCCGGCGTGGAAGTCCTTGGTACTACCCGAGGTGTAGCCGTCGAACTGGGTGTTGTTGCGCACGTAGATGCTGCCGACCTCGCCGGTGGGCAACTCGTTGAATTCCGGGTCCAGGATGCGGATTTCGGTTCCCCCCGCGGGCCGGCCCGCGGTGTCGGGTGCGGCCCGCAGGTCCTGCGGGGTGGCGGTGGCGATCATGCCGGCCTCGGTGGCGTTGTAGTTGTTGTAGATCACGTCGCCGAATGCGTCCATGAATGCGATGACCACGTCGGGTCGCATCCGCGATCCCGATGCCGCCGCGAATCTCAGGGACCGGCCGCGGTAGCGGCGTCGCACCTCGGCGGGCAGCTCCATGATGCGGTCGAACATCACCGGCACCACGGCAAGCCCGGTGGCCTGGTGGCGGTCGATGAGATCCAGCGTGGCCTCGGGGTCGAATTTGCGCCGGGTAATCACCGTGCAGGCCATCGACGCGGCGAAGATCAACTGGGAGAACCCCCAGGCGTGGAACATGGGCGCGACGATCACGATGTTTTCCTCGGCCCGCCACGGGGTGCGGTCCAAAATCGCCTTGAGCGTGCCGATTCCGGCGTTGCCGCCGGTTTGGTTGGCGCCCTTGGGCGTTCCGGTGGTGCCGGAGGTGAGCAGGATCATCCTGCCCTTGCGGCCGGAGCGCTGGGGCTGTTGCCCGGCGTGATCGGCGATCAGCTTCTCGACGGTGAGATCGTGTTTGCCGTCGGTCCAGGCCACGATGCGGCTGGCGTCCGGCTTGTCGGCCAGCGCACGGTCCACCGTCGGGGTGAACTCCTCGTCGTACACCACGGCGTCCACGCCCTCGCGGTTGACCACCTCGGCCAGCGCGGGCCCGGCGAACGAGGTGTTGAGCAGCACGACGTCGGAGCCGATCCGGTTGACGGCCACCACCGCCTCGACGAAGCCGCGGTGATTGCGGCACATGATGCCCACGACCTTCGGCTGACCCGCGGGCAGGTGTTGCAGCGCGGCGCCGAACGCGTTGATCCGTTCGTCGAGCTCCCGCCAGGTCAGCGCGCCGAGTTCGTCGACCAGCCCGGGGCGGTCGGGGCAGCGCTGCGCCGCACTGGCGAAGCCTACGGTCATGCCCATGCCCTCGCGGCGCATGGCCGCGGCCATCTTGAGGTAGCGGTCGGGCCGCATCGGCGCGATCATGCCGGCGCGGCTCAGCGTGGTGACCAGCCCGAGGGTCTCGCTCAGCGGATTCGGCATCGCTAGCCCAGGAGCGGGAAGCGACGCTTGGCGGCCAACTCGGTCAGGGCCTCCTGCATCACCGACCGCACGTACTCGTCGACCTCTTCGACGTCCGGGTCGTCGCCGAACTGCTTGGCGATGTCGATGGGCCCGAGCACCTGGGTCACGATCTTGGTGGGCAGCGGCAGGTTCGGCGGGATCACCGCGCTCAGGCCGAAGGGGAAGCCGAACGACAACGGCAGAATCGCGCTGCGCAGCAAGCGTTTAATGCCCAGCCGCTCGGCCAGCCAGGTGCCGCGGGTCAGATAGAGCTGGGTTTCCTGCCCGCCGATGGACACCGCCGGCACGATCGGGACGCCGGCCTCGATCGCCGTGCGGATGTATCCCTTGCGGCCGTTGAAGTCGATGACGTTCTCCGAGAGGGTGGGCCGATAGGCGTCGTAGTCTCCACCCGGGAACACGATCACCACCCCGCCGGACCGCAATGCCTGCGCCGCGTTCTCGCGGTTGGCGCGGATGTATCCGGTCCGCCGGAAGAACTCTGCGGTGGGCCCGGTCATGAGAATGTCGTGGCTCAGCGTGTAGACCGGCCGGTCGTAGCCGAGTTTGTCGTAGAAGTGGACGCTGAAGATCGGGACGTCCATGGGGAACATGCCGCCGGAGTGGTTACCGACCACCAGCGCTCCGCCGGGCGGGAACGCGTCCAGGCCGTGTACCTCGGACCGGAAATAGGTTTTCAGGACCGGGCGCATGACCGCCATCAGGCGCTGGGTCAAGCCGGGGTCGAATTTGCCGATGTCCCCGCCGTCGGGGTTGCCGTTGTCGGTCACTTTCCTCCCTTGACGCTCGCGCGGGGCCGCTTCGCCGAGTCGAGTCCCTCGATGGTAGCGACCGGGGCCCGGCCGCTGTCATGGTGTTTCGTCTTTGAAGATCCAGAGGTGCGGTGGGGGTCAGGCCGGGGCGCTATTGTTACGGCGCCCTAAGTAATCCTCGAGCCAAGGGGCCGCCGATGGACGTAGCCGGTCTGTCACCCGAACGTGGCGCGCGCTCGAGCGTTACACGCAGATCGGCCGGCGCCCGAGACCGGCGCGGGCGGCGTTCGCACCCCGCGGTCCGCGCCCTGGTGCGCGTCGCCGAGCAGGATCAGGGGGCTCGGGACCGCCTGATCGACAAGCTGCGCCGGCGATTTGTCCGCCCGACACCGGCGGAGGCGCGCCCTGCGGTCCGCCGGTGCGCCCCCGGCGCGCGTTGAATCGCCCGTCGCTGCAGCTGTTTTCGTCAACTCTTCACTGAAGAGGCAGCCGGGCACAGATCACTGACACGCGCAAATCGGCACCACCCGCGTGGTGGTGCCGATACATTCAATGGGCCAGCTGGTTCTAGACAGGAACGAGGCCGCCCATGGGATTCATGGCTCCGGAATTTCCCGACGTCGACCCCCAAACGTGGCTCGCCTTGCCGCGTGCGACCAGGCGCCAGATCATGACCCGGCACTGGGTCGAACACGGCTTCGGATCTCCGTACGCGGTCTATTTCTTCTACGTCTTCAAGATCGCCGGGTACGTCGCCGGCGCGGCCGCGGTGATCTCGCTGACGCCGGGTCTGGGCGGGCTTGGGCACATCACCGACTGGTGGACGCAGCCGATCGTGTACCAGAAGCTGGTCATCTTCACGTTGCTGTTCGAGATCCTGGGCCTGGGCTGCGGATCGGGCCCACTGACCGCGCGGTTCTGGCCGCCGTTCGGCGGCTTCCTGTATTGGTTGCGGCCCAACACTATTCGGTTGCCAGCCTGGCCGGACAAGGTTCCGTTCACCCGTGGGGACAGTCGCAGCATCGTCGACGTGGCGCTATATCTCGTGGTGCTGGGCTCCGGCGTCTGGGCGCTGCTTTCACCGGGGCGGGGCAGTCCGGTCACCTCGGCAGGCGACGTCGGCCTGATCGATCCCATGCTGGTGGTTCCCGCAATCGTCGCGCTCGCGCTGCTCGGTCTGCGGGACAAGACCGTGTTCCTGGCGGCGCGCGGCGAGCATTACGGGCTGACCCTGCTGGTGTTCTTCTTCGGGTTCACCGACCAGATCGCCGCCTTCAAGATCATCATGCTGGCGCTGTGGTGGGGCGCGGCAACCTCCAAGCTCAACCACCACTTCCCGTATGTCGTGGCGGTCATGATGAGCAATAGTCCGCTGCTGCGCAGCCGGGCGTTCAATTGGTTCAAGCGCCGGCTGTACGTCGACCCGGTCAACGACCTGCGCCCATCGTGGATACCGAAGGTCATGGCCCACGTCGGCGGGACGACGGCGGAATTCCTGGTGCCGCTGGTTCTGGTGTTCGTCGCCGATGGTCACCGATGGGCGTGGTTCCTGATCGCCTTCATGGTGCTGTTCCATCTCAACATCACGTCCACCATTCCGATGGGCGTGCCGTTGGAGTGGAACGTCTTCTTCATCTTTTCGCTGTTCTATCTGTTCGGGCACTACGCCGGCGTGACGGCCACCGGGCTGCGCTCGCCGCTGCTGCTGATCATCCTGATCGTCGCGCTCGCGGTGCTGCCGATCATGGGAAACATGTTCCCGCAACAGATTTCGTTCCTGCCGGCAATGCGCTACTACGCGGGCAACTGGGCCACCAGCACCTGGTGTTTACGTAAGGGCGCCGAGGATAAGATCGAGGCGAACACCACCAAGGCGTCGGCGCTGGCGCCCAACCAGCTTGCCCGGCTCTACGATCCGCAGACCGCCGAGCTCATGATCGACAAGTTGATGGCGTGGCGATCCATGCATACCCACGGGCGGACGTTGGGCGGGCTGGTGCCCCGCGCGTTACCCTCCGGTGCCGATGAGGCCGACTACCTGTTGCGGGACGGCGAGATCATCGCCGGACCGCTGATCGGGTGGAACTTCGGCGAAGGCCACCTGCACAACGAACAGCTGCTGGCCGCCGTGCAGCGGCGCTGCGACTTCGACGAGGGCGAGGTGCGGGTGATCATTTTGGAGGCCCAACCGATCCAGCGGCAAACGCAGGCCTACCGCATCGTCGACGCCAAGACCGGCCTGATCGAAGAGGGCTACGTCGACGTCGCGGCCATGCTGACCCGTCAGCCCTGGCCCGAGCCCGGCGACGACTATCCCGTCCACGTCACGACCCGGCACAACGCTCGATGACCACCGCGGTCGTCGTCGGCGCAGGGCCCAACGGCCTGGCCGCAGCGATCCACCTCGCCCGCCGCGGTGTCGACGTGCAGGTGCTGGAGGCCCGCGACACCGTCGGCGGGGGAGCGCGCTCGGCTGAGCTGACGCTGCCGGGGGTGATCCACGACGTCTGCTCGGCCACCCACCCGTTCGGCGTCGGTTCGCCGTTCTGGAAGGAGATCGACCTGCCGCGTTACGGGGTGGTCTGGAAGTGGCCGGATATCGACTGCGCGCATCCGCTCGACGACGGCACCGCCGGCGTGCTGTACCAGTCGATCGATCGGACGGTGGCCGGGATGGGGCCTGACGCCACCAGGTGGCGGCGGGCCGTCGGGGGCCTTGCCGCCGGGTTCGATCAGCTGGCGCAGGATTTGCTGCGCCCGGTGCTGCACGTCCCGCGTCACCCGGTGCGCCTGGCCGGTTTCGGGCCCCGCGCGCTGCTGCCTGCCACCGTGATGGCCCGCTGGTTTCGCACCGAGCAGGCCCGCGCCCTGTACGGCGGCGCCGCCGCGCACATCTACACCCGGCTGGACCGTCCGCTGACCGCATCAATGGGGCTGCTCTTCCTGGCCAGCGGGCACCGCTATGGGTGGCCCGTCGCCGAGGGCGGATCCGGGTCGATCACCCGCGCCCTGGCCGCAGCCCTGGAAGCGCACGGCGGTGCCGTCACCACCGGCGTGACCGTCGCCGCCCGCCGCGACATCCCGGACGCGGACATCGTCATGCTCGATCTGAGCCCCGCCGCGGCCCTGCGGATCTACGGCGACGCCATGCCCGGCCGCATCAGCCGGTCTTACCGGCGCTACCGCCACGGGTCCTCGGCGTTCAAGGTCGACTTCGCGGTGCAGGGCGACATCCCCTGGACCAATCCCGACTGCAGGCGCGCCGGCAGCGTCCACCTGGGCGGCAGCTTCGCCGAGATCGCCGACACCGAACGCCAACGCGCGCAGGGCAAGATGGCCCAGCGCCCGTTCGTCCTCGTCGGGCAGCAGTACCTGGCCGACCCGTCCCGCTCGGCGGGCGGCGTCAACCCGATCTGGGCTTACGCGCACGTGCCGTTCGGCTACACCGGCGACGCTACCGGGGTCATCATCGACCAGATCGAACGGTTCGCCCCGGGATTCCGCGACCGCATTGTCGCGACGGTCAGCAACGGCACCGCCGAGCTGGCGGCCTACAACCCCAACTACATCGGCGGCGACATCCTCGGCGGCGCCAACGACGGACTCCAGGTCATCCTGCGGCCGCGCATCTCGGTCAACCCGTATGCGACCGGTGTGCCGGGTGTCTACCTGTGTTCGCAGTCCACGCCGCCGGGAGCCGGCATCCACGGCCTGTGTGGTTTTTACGCCGCCGAGGCGGCGCTGGGCTGGTTAAGGAAGCGCCGCCGCGACTGACGGCACCAGCGGTCGGATACGCCTGCGCCGGTGTGTGGATGGGCGAACCGTGGTTATCGCGTTGCGCCGCCTGGCAACCTGTGTGTTGTCCACCGCTCGCCTACGCCGCCGTCGGAATCCCAGATCGACTCCCGGGCCATTTCCTTGCGTCTGGCCCTGCGGCGCATGCCCGCACGGAGTACGTCTCCGATGGTCAATGGGCCATTGTCGATCAACGAGATATCGGATTCTGTTGGGAGCGTGACGCGCTCCCCGGTAGAGGTGATGACCGAATGCGTTTCGGTAGTGTGCGTCATGGTCGTGCACCTATCTGCTCGCTGAAAGCGAGCTGATGTTTATCGTGGGTCCTGCATATGTTTATCGTGGTCCTGCATTGCGTACCGGGGCCACCTCGAAAGGCGCGGAACTAGACCGGATGGCGGATCGTCGCGCGCCTGAGCCGACGGTTGTTCATCGGATCGTGCGTCGACTTCTGGTGGTCAAGCTGCCGGGTCAACTCGCGCTTTGCATCGCACAGAGCACGGGTGATGTCCGGATTTTCCGCGACCGCTACGAGTAGTGGATGGCCGGGAAGGGTTGTGCGCAGCGTGATGCGCTGCTCCTTGCCGCCGCGGTCCTGCAGGGTGACTTCTATGTCCACATCATTTGAATCCCACCTGCCTAGATGCGCCTCGAGCGTGGACAGCGTCTGTGTGACGTGCGGGCGCTCCTTGGCGAGGAAGCCCGCGCCCACGTGGATCACATTCTCGCGGAAAGTGTTTCGTTTCGCGCGGCCAGAGTTCCTCATTGTCGCCTCATTTCCGGTGTTTGGTTGCGGGGTCTTCAGCTGAGTAGGCGCTACGCGTCGGCTAGACGAAGATCATGATGCCGGTGACCGGAACCGCCAGCCCCGGGACGGTCATAGTGCCGGTCCTGAGGGCCTGAGTGCGGTGTGCTACGGCGGACTCGTGAGCGCCGACGACCAGTTTCGGACTGGACCTTCAGTAAACGCCCTATCGAACGCAATGTCAACACTGTAGGCCTACGGCGTTGGCACGCTGTGACTAGGGAAGTGGGCTACGCTGGCATTTCGTGCGGCGAGGCCCATTGCGCGCGCCGGCCCGATTCGCGCCCCCGCGAATTGGGTTGTGGCAGTGGTATTCATGGCGGGCGCCGAGTCGCTGGAGCGGGTTAAGCCTGCGCTCTGGCCGGTTTTTTCGTCGGCGGCCACTTTCAGTTCACCCACCACGTCTTCGATGCCGCTCGCGACCGATGCGACGTCATCGACGTTGTCTGGGCACGCGACGATGCCCACAGCCAGGGTGCCGCCATAGGACACGGCAGTGATGTTGAGATTGGAGCCCTCAAACAGCGGAGCCAGGGCGTGAATGCCCAGCACATGTGCTCCGGCGCAATAGATTGCGTCACTGGGACCCGGAACGTTGGAAGTGATGACATGGGCGACTGGGGCGTGGAATCGCGACAGTTTCAAGGCGGTGTACACACCCATGGCCATACCGATGACCACAGGTGGAACGAGATCTATGACATCGGCGAGGTTGACGGGCGGCACGGCGCGTCGCCCGTCCTTGATCCTGGACGTCGCGCAGTGAATGCTGGCCAGTTGCTGTCCCGGATCGGCCAGATCGATCGGCAATTTGACGAGCACCGGTGACCAACTATTGGACGCGTCGCCATCGATACCACGTGTCGAGATCGGCATCATGGTGCGCAGCGGATGACTGGGCACCGTGTCGTGGGTTGCCAACCACCGGCGCAGCGCCGACGTTGTTGCGGTCAGGAGAACATCATTGACGGTGACATCAAACGCTGCCGTGATAGCCCGCAGATCATCCATCGCCATCGCGGCGAACGCGACGCTGCGTCGCGCGGTGAGCGGGGCGTTCAGCGGCGTTCGCGGCGACTTCTCGCCCTCTTCGGAATCCAGACCACCGGAGCGTTGCGGGCCATCACCCGGGAGGAGTTGGCGTACCGCTCCCAGCGCGGTTCCTACCACCGATTTCACCGCGACGGGACCCAGCCTGACGGCGATCCGAATGCCCACAGCGGTGTTGGCCGCGACCTCGTCGATCGCATCCCATACCCTCGCGGCCGTGCCTGGCAGCGTGGCCGCGGCCCGCTCGGGCGCAGCCGCAAATTCGGCGCCGGCATCAACAGTCATCAGTTCGGGCAGCATCGACGTCACTGCGCCCACACCATCGGTAATGGCGTGGGAGAACTTGATCAACACGACGAGTCGGCCGTCGGCGAGACCTTGCACGACCCAGGCGTCCCACAGCGGGCGATCGCGGTCCAGAGGGCGCCCATGCAGCTTGCCGATGAGTGTGGTCAACTCCCGCATGTTGCCGGGTTTGGCCAGCCGGACGCGATGCAGATGGCTGTGGACATCGAACGCGGGGTCCTCGATCCATGACGGCTGGCCCAACCCAAAGGATCTGGTGAGCAGGCGCTGCCGGAAACCTGGCATCGCCGCAGTGCGCTCAGCCAGCAGCTGGTAAATCGCCCCGGCGGTCAATTCGCCGCGCGCCTCAGGGTCGCAAAACAACACTGCCGTTACGTGGGTGGGCATCACGGATGTTTCGCCGTGCAGCGTGACACCGTCCAGACCGGTCAATCGTTTCATCATGCTGCTCCATCCGTATATCCGAGCTGTCAGCTCAAAAGCTTGGCTGGCGATTTTTCCCGCCGCGCTCAGCAACGACGGCGCCGGACATGCGCCAAAGCGCACGGCCGCAAGATGATTCGGTGATAGGCGGGACCGTCTCGCAATGCGTGCCAGCGGCACTTCGACCAGCCTACACCGTAGCTAGCCACCGTACGTCTACACCGTTGACGCTGCCCGGCTCGGCATAGCGCGCAATTATGAACAGCGATGTCCGACGAGCAATCGAGGGTCTCGGGGCATCGATCAAGCCTTGATGAACTAGTCCACCGAGGAGGGCCGTAGAGCGATCAACGCCAGATAGCGCGCTTCATCGATCTTTTGTGGTTGCCGTCCACGTGAGTCCACGCTCCCGGCTCGTAGCGGTAGCCGTGCTTCGTGCCGCCACGCCTTAAGCACAAGGTGCCGTCCTTGCGCTCTATGTAGCTGTCGCCAAATCGCATGTACTTGTCGGTCCCGCCGTCGGCGAGAGACACAGTAACTGTCATGGTCAATACCCTCCAAGGAGCCGGTGAATCCGGCTCGAGATAATGCGGCTCCATCCATACCGGATATGTACGACGACGAAGCGCGTACCAGTCGAGAAGCCCTGCGGCCGTAGGATATTGAAGCCCATCGGGCCGTTGCTTAGCGCACCTTCTCGGGGATCGAGTTCGATGCGGCCAGGACATGTGTGGCGAGGTCGTCGTCGTCCAGACAGATCAGGGGTGCGTTGGTGTCCTGCAACACGCAGTTGACGATGAAACCCGACAACTGCGTATCGGAGACGCCGAAACGCTCCCCATACCCCGCTTCGAGATAGATGCTTGCGCGAACATCGGCAGCTATGCGGTCAAATGGGCGGGTGGATCGGCAGACGGCGCTCGTTCTCCTTGAGTCGCGCCGATGACACCGAGACGCAGTTGACCCATGCCCGCCTACTTCCTCACGCGCTTGCGGGCCGAACGCCTTGGCGCTGCCACGGTGGCGGCCAGACCGATGAACAACAGATCCAGAGCGCGGTCGAGTTCGGCTGCACCGTTGTAGGAGCCCAGTGCTGAGGCCAGCGCACGCACCTGAGGGAACTCGGTGATCGCCAGCCGGTGCAACCCGAGGCGCAGCACATCATCGGACTCCTCGGGCCGCTCGACGACCTCCTGCAGCTCGGTGAGGATATGGCCGTATAGATAGCCGAACAGCACCCGGTAAATGTGTAGCGCGTCGACTCCGCTGAAGCCCACCGAAGTGAGCAGCGCGACGACTTCCTCCAGTGGCCGCAGCATGCCCGGCGGCCGCTGCCCCAGCGGCGTGGCTAGTGGCCGAGTCACCAACAGCGGCACCACATTCGGGTGTGCCAGGGCCAGTCGGCGGAAGTCATGCGCCACCGCGCGCAGCTGCCCGGCCCAGTCCGGGTCTGCGGCGTCCACCCGCAATTGGCCCAGCACCATCTCGGTGACCCCGTCGAGCAGCGCCGCCTTGTTCGGCACATGCCGATAGATCACCGTCGGATCCCGACCCACCGCCTCACTCAGGCGCCGCATCGACAACCCGTCCACACCGTCACGATCGACCAATCGCAACGCACACCGCAAAATCACCGACCGGCTGACGGGGCCATGTTCTGGGCGGTTGACGACGGACGGGTCAGGTCCATCAGCGGCAACCGTCCGTTGCTTCGCCATCGTGAGTGCCCCTTCCTTCCTTTAGTGTCCGCGGTTTTGCGCGCTAATTCTAACGCCGTTGGTCTACGTTGTTGACAACAGCGTGAGGGAGCATATGCAGGACTTCAAGGTTTCCACCCAAGATCTGAGCCTTGACACATGCAACCGCCGAGGCGGCGCTGGGCTGGGCGCGCGCAAGCGCTCTTCCCCGATGATGTTCAGCACAGGTTTGGGCGTTGTCCCGATGGCCGTCCTGCAACGGCGATGGTCCACACTCTTACCGGCGCGGCAACCGCATGTGTCGCTGATCTAGGCTGACCACAGGCACTGTGCAGCGGACATGCAGAAGGCACAGCGAAGACGACTCAGGAAAGACAGGGAGACATCAAGTGACGGTCCGAGTAGGTATCAACGGCTTCGGTCGAATCGGGCGGAACTTCTACCGGGCCTTATTGGCTCAACAGGAGCAAGGCACCGCTGACATCGAGGTGGTCGCGGTCAACGACCTCACCGACAACGCCAGCCTGGCGCACTTGCTGAAATTCGACTCCATCCTGGGCCGCCTTCCCTACGACGTCAGCCTCGAGGGTGACGACACGATCGTCGTCGGCAGCAAGAAGATCAAGGCGCTCGAGGTCAGGGAAGGCCCGGCGGCGCTGCCCTGGGGCGACCTGGGCGTCGACGTCGTCGTCGAGTCCACCGGCATCTTCACCAACGCCGCCAAGGCCAAGGGCCACCTGGACGCCGGCGCCAAGAAGGTGATCATCTCCGCGCCTGCCACCGACGAGGACATCACCATCGTGCTGGGCGTCAACGACGACAAGTACGACGGCAGCCAGAACATCATCTCCAACGCGTCGTGCACCACGAACTGCCTCGGTCCGATCGCCAAGGTCCTCAACGACGAGTTCGGCATCGTCAAGGGCCTGATGACCACCATCCACGCCTACACCCAGGACCAGAACCTGCAGGACGGGCCGCACAAGGACCTGCGCCGGGCGCGTGCCGCCGCGCTGAACATCGTGCCGACCTCCACCGGCGCCGCCAAGGCCATCGGCCTGGTGCTGCCGGAACTGAAGGGCAAGCTGGACGGGTACGCGCTGCGGGTGCCGATCCCCACCGGCTCGGTCACCGACCTCACCGCCGAGCTGAAGAAGTCCGCCACCGCCGACGAGATCAACGCCGCGATGAAGGCCGCCGCCGAGGGACCCATGAAGGGCATCCTGAAGTACTACGACGCGCCCATCGTGTCCAGCGACATCGTCACCGACCCGCACAGCTCGATCTTCGACTCCGGCCTGACCAAGGTGATCGACGACCAGGCCAAGGTGGTGTCCTGGTACGACAACGAATGGGGCTACTCCAACCGCCTGGTCGACCTGGTGGCCCTGGTCGGCAAGTCGCTGTAAACCGTGGCTGTCCACAACCTGAAAGAGCTGCTCGCCGAAGGGGTTTCCGGCCGCGGCGTGCTGGTGCGCTCGGATCTGAACGTGCCGCTCGATGACGGCAAGATCACCGATGCCGGCCGCATCAGCGCCTCGGTGCCGACGCTGAAGGCGCTGGTTGATGCGGGCGCCAAGGTGGTGGTCACCGCACATCTGGGGCGGCCCAAGGGCGGAGCCGACCCGAAGCTGTCACTGGCTCCCGTCGCCGCTGCGCTTGGCGAGCAGCTCGGCCGGCACGTGCAGCTGGCCGGCGATGTCGTGGGCACCGACGCGCTGGCGCGCGCCGAGGGGCTGACCGACGGCGACGTCCTGCTGCTGGAGAACATCCGCTTCGACGCCCGCGAAACCAGCAAGGACGATGACGAGCGGCTGGCACTGGCCAGGCAGCTGGCCGAATTGGTCGGGCCGACAGGTGCTTTCGTCTCCGACGGCTTCGGCGTGGTGCACCGCAAGCAGGCCTCCGTGTACGACATCGCCACCCTGCTGCCGCACTACGCCGGCACACTGGTGGCCGAGGAGATCCAGGTGCTGGAGAAGTTGACCAGCTCCACCAAACGCCCCTATGCGGTGGTGCTCGGCGGATCGAAGGTATCCGACAAGCTGGGCGTCATCGAAACGCTGGCCACCAAGGCCGACAGCATCGTCATCGGCGGCGGCATGTGCTTCACTTTCCTTGCCGCGCAAGGGTTCTCGGTCGGTAAGTCGCTGCTGGAGACTGACATGGTCGACACCTGCCGCAGGCTGTTGGACACCTATTACGACGTGCTGCGGCTGCCGGTGGACATCGTGGTGGCCGACAAGTTCGCCGCCGACGCAACACCACAGACCGTCGCGGCCGACGCCATCGGAGACGACCTGATGGGCCTGGACATCGGGCCGGGATCGGTCAGACGGTTCACCACGCTGCTGTCCAACGCCGAAACCGTCTTCTGGAACGGGCCGATGGGCGTGTTCGAATTCCCGGCCTATGCCGCGGGTACCAAAGGCGTCGCCGAGGCGATCGCCGCGGCCACCGGCAAGGGCGCGTTCAGCGTGGTGGGTGGCGGCGACTCTGCGGCCGCGGTGCGCGCGCTGGGCATCCCGGAGGGCGACTTCTCGCACATCTCGACCGGCGGGGGAGCGTCGCTGGAATATCTTGAGGGCAAGACGCTTCCGGGTATCGAGGTGTTGAGTCGACCCCAGCCCGACCACAACTAGGGAGGCCCAAAGTCGTGACCCGCAAACCGCTGATCGCCGGCAACTGGAAGATGAACCTCAATCACTTCGAGGCGATCGCGCTGGTGCAAAAGATCGCGTTCGCGTTGCCGGACAAGTACTACGACAAGGTGGACGTGACAGTTCTGCCGCCGTTCACGGATCTGCGCAGCGTGCAGACGCTGGTCGACGGTGACAAGCTGCGGCTGACCTACGGCGGGCAAGACCTGTCCCAGCACGACTCGGGCGCCTACACCGGCGACATCAGCGGCGCCTTCCTGGCCAAGCTGGGCTGCACGTTCGTCGTGGTCGGGCACTCCGAGCGGCGGACCTACCATCACGAGGACGACGCGGTGGTGGCCGCCAAGACCGCCGCGGCGCTCAAGCACGAGTTGACCCCGATCGTCTGCATCGGCGAGCACCTCGAGGTCCGCGAGGCGGGAAATCACGTCGGCCACTGTGAAGAGCAGCTGCGCGGTTCGCTGGCCGGGCTGTCCGCCGAACAGATCGGCAAGGTCGTCATCGCCTACGAACCGGTGTGGGCCATCGGCACCGGGCGGGTGGCCAGCGCGGGCGACGCCCAAGAGGTGTGCGCGGCAATCCGCAAGGAACTGGGCGCGCTGGCGTCATCGCAAATCGCCGAGGAGGTGCGGGTGCTGTACGGCGGATCGGTGAACGCCAAGAACGTCGGGGAGCTGATCGCCCGCGACGACATCGACGGCGGTTTGGTGGGTGGCGCGTCCCTGGACGGCGAGCAGTTCGCCACGCTGGCGGCGATCGCCGCCGGTGGGCCGCTTCCATAGGGTGCTGCCCTGAGAACGACTCCGCCCCGGTAGGCTGGCCGGCATGCAGTTGGCTTTGCAGATCACCCTGGTCGTCACCAGCATCCTGGTGGTGCTGCTGGTGCTGCTGCACCGCGCCAAGGGTGGCGGCCTGTCCACGCTGTTCGGTGGCGGTGTGCAGTCCAGCCTGTCCGGCTCCACAGTGGTGGAAAAGAACCTGGACCGCCTGACGTATTTCATCACCGCCATCTGGCTGGTGTGCATCATCGGCATAGCGCTGATGATCAAATACCGCTGACGGCGCCGATGGGTGATTCCACCCGACCCGACCGCGCGTTCACAGTGCTGCGGTGAGTCCCCATAGTGCTTCGCGGTCGGCTGTGTTGGAGCGGTCCAGCGGGCTGAGCAGCCACACCTGTTTGACTCCGAGCTCGTGGGCTCGCCTGGCTTGCGCGATCACGTCATCGACCAGATTGGGTGCATCAGGACGGGCCATGACAATGATTCCGGCGGGCATGTCCGCAACCAACGCGTTCAATCGGCTGGTCATTCCTGCCCGATCACGGTGATCTGACCTCTTGGGTGTCATGGTGATTCGCGGCCGGGGGTGACCCTCGACGGGCGGACGTTGGCATCCGCACCGATACTGGGTCCCATGGTTGAGGCATCCGAGGGCACGCTGGAACCGATTGGCGCCGTGCAGCGCACCCTGGTGGGTCGTGAGGCGACGGAGCCGATGCGGGCCGACATCAGGCTGCTGGGCACCATTCTGGGTGACACGGTGCGCGAGCAGAACGGGCAGGAGGTGTTCGGGCTCGTCGAGCGGGCCAGGGTGGAGTCGTTTCGGGTGCGGCGCTCCGAGATCGACCGGGCCGAGCTGGCGCGGATGTTCGATGGCATCGACATTCACCAGGCGATCCCGGTCATCCGGGCGTTCAGCCACTTCGCGTTGCTGGCCAACGTCGCCGAAGACATTCACCGGGAGCGCCGCCGGGCTATTCACGTCGCCGCCGGTGAAGCGCCGCAGGACAGCAGCCTGGCCGGGACTTACGCCAAAATTGACCGGGCGCAACTAGATTCGGCCACCGTCGCCGACGCATTGAAGGGCGCGGTGGTGGCCCCGGTGATCACCGCGCATCCCACCGAGACACGCCGGCGCACCGTCTTCGTCACCCAGCACCGGATCACCGAACTGATGCGGCTGCACGCCGAGGGGCATGAGGAAACCGACGAGGGCCGCAACATCGAACACGAGCTGCGCCGCCAGGTCCTCACGCTGTGGCAGACCGCGCTGATCCGGTTGTCCCGGTTGCAGATCACCGACGAGATCGAGGTGGGGCTGCGGTATTACGCCGCCGCCTTCTTCAAGGTGGTCCCCCAGGTCAATGCCGAGGTGCGCGACGCCCTGCGGACGCGTTGGCCCGACGCCGACCTGCTGAACCAGCCGATGCTGCAGCCCGGCTCGTGGATCGGCGGGGACCGCGATGGCAATCCGAACGTGACGGCCGACGTGGTACGCCAGGCCACCGGCAACGCCGCCTTCACCGCGCTGACGCATTACCTGGCCGAGCTGACCGCCTTGGAACAGGAGCTGTCGATGTCGGCGCGCCTGGTCGCGGTCACCCCCGAGCTGACCGAACTGGCCGAGGGCTGCGGGGAGAAGGCCAGGGCCGACGAACCGTACCGGCGCGCGGCGCGGGTGATCCGCGCCCGGCTCTCCGCGACCAGTGCAAAGATCCTGGACCGGCGACCGCAGCACGAGCTGGACCTGGGTTTGCCGCCCTATGCCGCCCCGGCCGAACTGCAGGCCGACCTGGACACCATCGATGCGTCGCTGCGCGCACACGGCAGTGCGCTGTTGGCCGACGACCGCGTGGCGCTGTTGCGAGAAGGCGTGCGGGTCTTCGGGTTTCACCTGTGCGGCCTGGATATGCGGCAAAACTCCGACGTGCACGAGGAAGTGGTCGCCGAGCTGCTGGCGTGGTCCGGGGTGCATCCCGATTACGGTTCGCTGCCCGAAGACGAGCGGGTCGAGCTCTTGGCCGCCGAGTTGGCCACCCGCCGGCCGCTGGTGGGTGACCGCGCGGAACTGTCCGAGCTGGCTCACAAAGAGCTGGGCGTGGTGCGCGCGGCCGCCCACGCGATCAAGCGCTACGGGCCGGCCGCCGTGCCCAATTACGTGATTTCCATGTGCCGCTCGGTGTCCGACGTCCTCGAGGCCGCGATCCTGCTCAAAGAGGCGGGCCTGATCGACGCGTCCCTGGATGCGCCGTACTGCCCGGTGGGCATCTCACCGCTGTTCGAGACGATCGACGATCTGCACAACGGCGCCAGGATCCTGCAGGCGATGCTCGAGCTCCCGATTTACCGCGCGCTGGTGGCCGCGCGCGACGACAGCCAGGAAGTGATGCTCGGGTATTCCGACTCCAACAAGGACGGCGGCTATCTGGCCTCCAGCTGGGCGGTGTACCGGGCCGAGCTGGCCCTGGTCGAGGTGGCCCGCAAAACCGGAATCCGATTGCGGCTCTTCCACGGTCGCGGCGGCACCGTCGGCCGCGGCGGCGGCCCGAGCTACGAAGCCATCCTGGCGCAGCCGCCGGGCGCGGTGAACGGTTCGCTGCGGCTCACCGAGCAGGGCGAGGTGATCGCCGCCAAGTACGCCGAACCTCAAGCCGCGCAACGCAATCTGGAGACTCTGTTGGCCGCCACGCTGGAATCCACACTGCTGGACGTGGAGGGCCTTGGCGACGCCGCGGAACCGGCGTACGCGGTGCTCGACGAAGTGGCCGTGCTGGCGCAGCGTGCCTATGCCGAATTGGTGCACGACACACCGGGGTTCGTCGACTATTTCATGGCATCCACGCCGGTCACTGAGATCGGCTCGCTGAACATCGGCAGCCGGCCCACCTCACGCAAACCCACCCAGTCCATCTCGGACCTGCGCGCCATCCCGTGGGTGCTGGCGTGGAGTCAGTCGCGGGTCATGCTGCCCGGCTGGTACGGCACCGGGTCGGCATTCGAGCAGTGGATCGCGGCGGGCCCGGAAAGCGAAAGCGAGCGGGTGGACATCCTGCACGACTTGTACCAGCGCTGGCCGTTTTTCCGCAGCGTGCTGTCCAACCTCGCTCAGGTGCTGGCCAAAAGCGACCTCGGCCTTGCGTCGCGCTACGCCGAATTGGTGGACGACGAGGAATTGCGGCACCGCGTCTTCGACAAGATCGTCGACGAGCACCGGCGAACCATCGCCATGCACAAGTTGATCACCGGTCAGGACAACCTGCTCGCCGACAACCCGGCGCTGGCGCGTTCGGTGTTCAACCGCTTCCCCTATCTAGAGCCGCTCAACCACCTGCAGGTGGAGTTGCTGCGCCGCTACCGTTCCGGCGACGATGACGAATTGGTGCAGCGCGGCATTTTGCTGACGATGAACGGGCTCGCCAGCGCGCTGCGAAACAGCGGCTGATAACCCGCGAATCGGTCATCGGGCCGACCCGGTCGCGAATACGCTGATTGACGCGACGTCGATCAAGGAGACCAGTGAGCGGATCCGGACTACCCCTGTGGCTATTTCTGCTTTCGGTCATTGCCGTCGCGATCGCGATCTCGGTGGGCTCCATCTGGCTGGGACATCGCATCCTGCCGAGCCGGCGATACGGGAGCAATCCGGCGATCGCCTCGTTTCTCACCGTCGTCGGCTTCATTTACGGCGCGCTGCTGGGCTTTACCGTGGTGGCCACCTGGGAACACTTCTCGTCGACTCAGGTCGTCGTCTCCGGTGAGGCGTCGGCGCTGACGACGATGTACCGGCAAAGCGTCGCCATGCCCGAACCGGAGCGAACCGACATTCAGGAGCTGCTGCGCAAGTACGCGAGCGCGGTCGCGGGTCCGGAGTGGAACAAGCAGAACAACGACGGCGCGCGCGCCGCGATCACCCGGATGTATCGCACGGTCGGCCGCCAGCAGCCCAATATCGCGGCGAAGCCGATCAATCAGCAATTTCTCAACCAGTTGAGCGAGTTGGCCTCCGACCGTAATGAACGCATCGTCGGCACCAAACCACGGATTCCGCCTTTGATGTGGGCGGGCCTGATATTCGGCGGGGTTGTGCTGGTTGCGTTTACGGGTTTCCTGCGACTGGGCAGCACCGTCGGTCACGTCATCGTGTCCAGCACCGTCGCGGTTCTGCTGGGTTTGTTGCTGTGTGTCGTATTCCAACTCGACCACTCCTATGCGACCGATCAACGGATCACGTCGGGGCCGTTTCAGCACGCACTTGACATTTTCGATTCGGTCGACAACGACAGCCGCTACTTTCCGCGCTGAGCATTGACGGTGCGGTGCGGGCCTTGGCGAGTTAGCTCATCCCTTCAGCAGCTCGCCGACGTGCGCGGTGACCGAATCGGTGAGGCCTTGCAGGTCATAGCCGCCTTCGAGCACCGCCACCAACCGGCCGTCGCACAGCTTTTCGGCCGCCGTCATCAATTCCCTTGTCACCCAGGCGAAGTCGGCGGCGGTCATGGTCAGGGAGCCGAGCGGGTCACGTTCGTGGGCGTCGAAACCGGCGGACACGATGATCAGTTCGGGCGAAAATGCCTGCAGCGCAGGCACGATTCGATCCTGAAACGCCGCGCGCAATTCGGCGCCGCCATCACCGGGCGCCAGCGGCGAATTGAAGATGTTGCCGACGCCGGTTTCCCGCACCGCGCCGGTCCCCGGGAACAGCGGCATCTGATGCGTCGACGCGTAGAGCACACTCGGGTCGGAGTAGAAGATCTGCTGGGTGCCGTTGCCGTGGTGGACGTCGAAGTCGACGATCGCGACCCGTGCCAGCCCGTGCTTGCGCTGTGCATGACGCGCGCCGATGCTGATGTTGTTGAACAGGCAGAAGCCCATGGCGCGCTCGGTCTCGGCGTGATGGCCCGGCGGGCGGCACGCGACGAACGCGTTCTGTGCGTCACCGGCCAGCACCCTGTCCACGGCCTGCTGCGTGGCGCCCACCCCGCGCAGCGCCGTCTCCCAGGACGACGGCTCCATCATGGTGTCGCCGCCGTCGAGGTAGACGTACCCGTCGTCGGGTCGCGCGCCTTCCAGCGCGTCCACGTAGCGATTGGAGTGCACGTAGCGCGTCGCCGCGAGGTCGGCCGGCTCGGCCTCCTCGCGCACCAGGGCGTCGAACTGCGGCCGGCTCAGCGCCGCCTCCACCGCGCGGTAGCGGTCCGGCCGCTCCGGATGGCCGGGAGCGGTCCGGTGGGCGGCGAAGGCGGAGTGGTGCAGCAGCAACGTGGCCATCGAAAGTCCTGCCGACCGCCTAGTGCACGGTCCGGTTGCGCAGTCTGTCCACGAAGCCGCGCACCGCGTGCTCGGTGACCGCCAGCGGAGAAATCATGGTCTCGCCCACCCGCACCATGTCGTCGACCCGCGCAACGATGGCTTCCACCGGTTCGACCAGCACGATCAGCCGCTTGGCCAGGTCGTCGAGGCTGGTCATGGTGCCATCCAGGTGATCCAGCCCTGCCTCCAGGCGCTCGACCGTGGCGTTCAGTGCTGAAAGGGAACTGCTGAGCTCCTTCATGGTGGTGCTCAAACCGTCGAGGACGTCTTCGACCTGCTCCACCGTCTTGTCGGCGTTCAACGCGGCCTGGGTGAGCGTTTTGATCCGGCTTCGCTCTTGCCCCCCGCGCACGGTTCTGTCTGCCATGTCCGTCATTATGACCCGGCCGGGGCGCGCGGGAGCCCGAAGGCATGCACGACGTCGAAAGCGCTGGCGAATCGTGGGACCGCGTCGCCTGGCCGGACGTGACCGTCAGCTGCGCTCTAAGAGCGTGACGGCAGCTTGGCCGCGGCGTCCTCATCGAGCAGCCACAGGGTGGTGTCCTGCCCGACCGCCCCGGCCGCCGGCACCGAGACGGGTGCGGCGCCACCGATGGCGGCGGCGACCGCATCCGCCTTGCCGCCGCCGGAGACCATCAGCCAGACTTCGCGAGAACGGGCAATGGCGGGCAGCGTCAAGGTGATTCGCTGCGGCGGCGGTTTGGGGGAGTCGTCGACCGACACCACCATGCGGGTGGTTTCGAGCACTGCCGGGGTGTCGGGAAACAGCGAGTTGATGTGACCCTCGGGGCCCATCCCCAGCAGGTGCACGTCGAAATTCGGAACCGGCTCGCCGGGTGCGGCATTGGCGGCCAGCAACTGCTCGTAGGCCAGCGCCGCCGCGGCGAGATCATTGCCGAATTCCCCATCGCTGGCCGGCATCGGATGCACCTGGCTGGACGGGATGTCGACGTGGGAGAGCAACGCGGCCCGTGCCTGCTTGTCGTTGCGCTCGTCGTCGTCCTCGGCCACGTACCGTTCGTCGCCCCAGAACAGGTGCACGGATGCCCAGTCGATCTCTCGTCCCACCAACGACTGCAACAGCCCGATGCCGGTGCCGCCGCCGGTCAGCACGATGAGCGCCCTGCCGCGGGCCGCCACGGCGTTCGCGATGGTATCGGTCAGTCGCGCGGCGGCGGCTTCGACCATGGTCTGGCTATCCGGGAAAATTTCGATGCTGGTGCTCACACGTATTGCACTTTCTCGATGCCTTCGAGCGCTGATTGGTAAATCTCGTCGGGATCCAGCCGGCGCAGGTCTTCGGCGAGGCACTCACCGGTTTCCCTGCGCGCCAGAGGAAGTAGGGCGTCCGGTCGGGACGTGCGGCTCAACGTGGCCGTCCGTCCTTCCTGGGGCCTGCTCAAGACGACAGTTTCGCTCTTGCGATCCAGTTCGATCTTGAGCTCGCCGACCGCCCGGCGCACCGGGCCGTCGATACGACTCGCCAGCCACCCGGCCAGGACGTCCAGGGCGGGCTCGGTCGCCAGACCGGACACCAGCGCCGACTCGATCGGTTCGTGCGGCGTCAGGTCGACGGCCGAGGTGAGCAGCGCGCGCCAGTAGGTGATGCGCGCCCAGGCGAGGTCGGTGTCACCCGCGGTGTATCCGGGCAGTCGGCTCTTGATGGCCGCCAACGGGTCCACCCCGTTGGTCGCGTCGGTGATACGCCGAATCGCCAACCGGCCCAAGGGATCTTGCGCGGGTACGGCCGGCGCGACATCGGGCCACCAGACCACCACCGGGATGTCGGGCAGCAGGAAGGGGGTGACCACGCTGGCGGCGTGGCCGGACAACGCCCCGGACAGCCGAAGCACCACGACTTCGCTGGCGCCGGTGTCACCGCCGGCGCGCAACTGCGCATCCAGGCGCGGCTTGTCCGCGTACGGATTGCCCCTCATCGTCACGATGATCCGGCTGGGGTGTTCATGGCTGGCGTCGTTGGCCGCCTTCAGCGACTCTTCGAAAATCTCCTCGCTGTCCGGCGCGATGATCAGGGTGAGCACCCGGCCCATCGCGACGGCACCGACGTTTTCCCGCAGTTCGTCGAGTTTCTTGTTGACCGCCGTGGTGGTGGCGTCCGGCATATCAATGATCATCAGGGCCGCCGCCATTCCCGGTCGGTGCGGCGCAGCATCTCGAACGCCGAGTCCGGACCCCAGGTGCCCGACTCGTACGGCTCGGGCTTACCGCCCGCCGCCCAGTTGTTGAGCACCGGATCGAGTATGTCCCAAGCCAATTCGACCTCTTCGTTGACCGGAAAGAGGGACGGCTCGCCCAGCAGCACATCAAGGATCAGCTGTTCGTAGGCCTCCGGCGATTCCTCGGCGAACGCCGAGCCGTAGGAGAAGTCCATGTTGACGTCGCGGACCTCCATCGCGGTGCCCGGCACCTTGGACCCGAACCGCAGCGTCACGCCTTCGTCGGGCTGGACCCGGATCACCATCGCGTTGGTGCCCAGCTCGTCGGTCATGGTCGCATCGAACGGCAGATGCGGCGCACGCTTGAAGATCAGCGCGATCTCGGTCACCCTGCGGCCCAGGCGTTTTCCGGTACGCAAGTAAAAGGGAACACCGGCCCAGCGGCGGGTGTCCACCTCGAGGGTGATGGCGGCGAACGTCTCGGTGGTCGAATCCTTGGCGAACCCTTCTTCGTCGAGCAGCCCGACAACCTTCTCGCCGCCCTGCCAGCCCGCGGCGTACTGGCCACGGCTGGTCGTCTCGTCGAGAGGCTCGGCGAGGTGGGTGGCCGAGAGCACTTTGATCTTCTCGGCTTGGAGCGCCGACGGGCTGAAGCTGACCGGCTCCTCCATCGCGGTCAGCGCCAGCAGCTGCATCAGGTGGTTCTGGATCACATCGCGCGCGGCGCCGATGCCGTCGTAGTAGCCGGCCCGACCGCCCAGGCCGATGTCCTCGGCCATGGTGATCTGCACATGGTCGACGTAGTGCGCGTTCCAGATCGGGTCGAACAACTGATTGGCGAACCGCAGCGCCAGGATGTTGCGGACGGTCTCCTTGCCCAGGTAGTGGTCGATCCGGAACACCGACTCTTCGGGAAAGACCGCGTTGACGGCCTTGTTCAGTGCCTGTGCGCTTTCCAGGTCGTGACCGAACGGTTTCTCGATGACCACCCGGCTCCACCGCTCGCCCTGCGGGCGCGCCAAACCCGACTTGTGCAACTGCTCGCACACCACCGGAAAGGACTTGGGCGGGATCGCCAGATAGAAGGCGTGGTTGCCGCCGGTGCCGCGCTCGGCATCCAGCTTGTCCAACGTCTCGGCCAGCCGGCCGAACGCCTCATCGTCGTCGAAAGCGCCTGGCACGAAACGGAACCCCTCGGCCAGCCGATCCCAATTCTCCTGCCTAAAGGGTGTGCGGCAGTGTTCCTTGACCGCCTCGTGCACCACCTTGCCGAAATCCTGGGTGCTCCAATCCCGGCGGGCGAAGCCCACCAGGGAGAAGCTGGGCGGCAGCAGACCGCGATTGGCGAGGTCGTAAATCGCCGGCATGACCTTCTTGCGGGCCAGGTCGCCGGTCACGCCGAAGATCACCATCCCGCACGGCCCCGCGATCCGAGGGAGCCGCTTATCGCGCTTGTCCCGTAACGGGTTATGCCATTGCTGCGCGGTGCGGGCCGGGCTCATTTGGAGGTGGAATCCAGCTGCTTCTGCGTTTCCTCCATCAGCTCCGTCCACGAATCCACGAACTTCTCCACACCCTCGTTCTCCAGCGCCTTGAAAACGTCGGTGAGGTCGAGGCCGATTTCCGAAAGCTTGTCGAACACTTCCTGCGCGGCGTCGGCGGTGCCGGTGACTGTGTCACCCTTGATCTCGCCATGGTCGGCGACGGCGTCAATCGTCTTCTCCGGCATGGTGTTCACCGTGTTCGGCGCCACCAGCTCGGTGACGTACAGGGTGTCGGAGTAGTCGGGATTCTTGACGCCCGTCGACGCCCACAGCGGACGCTGAACCCGGGCCCCGTCGGCCTTGAGCGCCTCAAAGCGATCGCCGCCCTCAAACACCTCCTGGTAGGCCGCGTACGCCAGGCGCGCGTTGGCCACACCGGCCTGACCCGCCAGCGCCTTCGCATCGTCGGAGCCGATCTTCTCCAACCGCTTGTCCACCTCGCTGTCCACCCTCGACACGAAGAACGAAGCGACGGAATGGATCTTGGACAGGTCGTGGCCGACCTCCCGGGCCTTCTCCAGGCCGGCCAGGTAGGCGTCCATCACCTGGCGGTGCCGTTCGACGGAGAAGATGAGCGTGACGTTGACCGAAATCCCTTCGGCCAGAACCGCGGTGATGGCCGGGACACCGGCCTTGGTGGCCGGTATCTTGATGAACAGGTTCGGACGGTCGACGATCTTCCACAGCTCGACGGCCTGCGCGACGGTCTTGTCGGTCTCGGCCGCCAGGCGCGGGTCGACCTCGATGGACACCCGACCGTCCACGCCGTCAGACGCCTCCCACTCACGCTTCAAGACATCACAGCCGTTGCGGACGTCGTCGGTGGTGACCGTGCGGATCGTGGCGTCGACATCGGCGCCGCGCTCGGCCAGCTCTGCGATCTGACCTTCGTAGGCGTCGCCCTCGGCGAGCGCCTTCTGGAAGATCGACGGGTTGGTGGTCACGCCGACAACGCTTTTCGTGTCGATCAGCTCTTGCAGGTTTCCCGACTGCAGCCGCTGACGCGACAGGTCGTCAAGCCAGACAGATACGCCGGCGGCGGACAGCGCCGCCAGATTCGGGTTCTGAGCGGTCATCTGAATTACCCTTTCCTCAATTATCCACAACTTCTTCCGCGGCGGCCGCGACGGCTTCGGCGGTGAAGCCGAATTCACGGAATAAGGTCTCGTAGTCGGCGGATTCGCCGTAGTGCTCGATCGAGACGATCTTGCCGGTGTCACCGACCAGCTTGTGCCAGCTCTGCGCGACGCCGGCCTCGACGGCCACCCTGGCCGACACGGTCGGCGGCAGCACGCTGTCGCGGTAGTCGTCGGACTGGGACTCGAACCATTCGACGCACGGCATGGACACCACCCGCGCCACGATGTCCTTGTCCGCCAACAACTTCTGCGCCTCGACCGCGAGCTGAACCTCCGAACCGGTGGCGATCAGCACCACGTCGGGGTCGTCTCCACCCTGGTCACCCAGGATGTAGCCGCCCCGGGCGACGCCGTCGGCGCTGGTGCCCTCGAGGGTCGGCACATTTTGGCGGGTCAGGATCAGCCCGACGGGGCCGCTGCCGTTGCCGCGGGCCAGGACAGTCCGCCAGGCATAGGCCGTCTCGTTCGCGTCGGCCGGGCGCACCACCGACAGGTGCGGGATGGCCCGCAGTGCCGCGAGGTGCTCGATCGGCTGGTGCGTCGGGCCGTCCTCGCCGAGACCGATGGAGTCGTGGGTCCACACGTAGATGGTGTCGATGTCCATCAGCGAGGCCAACCGCACCGCCGGCCGCATGTAGTCGGAGAACTGCAGGAACGTGCCACCGTAGGCGCGGGTCGGGCCGTGCAGCACGATGCCGGACAGGATGGCGCCCATCGCGTGTTCGCGAACACCGAAGTGCAGCGTGCGGCCGTACCAGTGCGCCGTGTAGTCCTTGGTCGAAATAGACGGCGGCCCAAAGGAATCGGCGCCCTTGATGGTGGTGTTGTTGCTGCCGGCCAGGTCGGCCGAACCGCCCCACAGCTCCGGCAGTTTCGGCCCGATCGCGTTGAGCACCTCGTTGGAGGCCTTGCGCGTGGCGATCGGGTCGGAACCGGGTTCCCAGTGCGGCAGGTCGGCGTCCCAGCCGTCGGGCAGCTCCTCGGCGGTCAATCGGTCCAGCAGCGCCTTACGTTCGGGTTGGCCCTGTGCCCAGGCGTCGAAATTTGCCTGCCATTTCTCGTGGGCTTCCTTGCCGCGGTCCACCAGCTTGCGGGTGTGGGCGATCACCTCGTCGCGCACTGCGAACTTCTTGTCCGGGTCGAAGCCGAGGATCTCCTTGACGGCGGCCACTTCCTCGTCACCCAGGGCCGCGCCGTGCGCCTTGCCCGTGTTCATCAGCTTGGGCGCGGGATAGCCGATGATGGTGCGCAGCGAGATGAACGACGGCCGGTCGGTGGCCGCCTTGGCGTTGGCGATGGCCTCCTCAATCGCGACGACGTTCTCGCCGCCCTCGATCTCCTGTACATGCCAGCCGTAGGCGCGGTACCGCGCGGCGGTGTCCTCACACAGCGCGATGTCCGTGTCGTCCTCGATCGAAATCTCGTTGTGGTCGTAGAAAACGATCAGGTTGCCCAGCTGTTGGACGGCGGCCAGCGACGAGGCCTCCGAGGTGACGCCCTCTTCGATGTCGCCGTCGGAGGCGATGGCGTAAATGAAATGGTCGAACGGGCTGGTGCCCGGGGCGGCGTCGGGATCGAACAGGCCGCGCTCGTAGCGGGCGGCCATCGCCATGCCCACCGCCGAGGCCAGGCCCTGTCCGAGCGGGCCGGTGGTGATCTCAACGCCCTCGGTGTGCCGGAACTCCGGGTGCCCGGGGGTCTTGGATCCCCAGGTCCGCAGCGACTCGATGTCGGACAGCTCCAGGCCGAAACCACCCAGGTACAGCTGCAGGTACAGCGTCAGGCTGCTGTGCCCGCAGGACAGGACGAACCGGTCGCGGCCCAGCCAGTGGGTATCGGTCGGGTCGTGGCGCATCGCCCGCTGGAACAAGGTGTAAGCAAGGGGCGCCAGGCTCATCGCCGTCCCGGGATGGCCATTGCCGACCTTTTGCACCGCATCGGCGGCCAGCACCCGGATCGTGTCGACGGCGGCCGAGTCGAGCTCGGACCAGTCGTCGGGAAGGTGCGGTTGGGTCAGCGTGGAGATCTCTTCGAGTGTCGTCACAGACTCTGTCCTTGGGTCATCGAGCTGATCAATCCCACCCTAGTGCGGGAGGGCCGGCTCTTGCAGCGCAGGATTTCGGGGTACCCACCGCCAGCAGATGTGAAAATTACGCGCCCGTCGAAACCGTTTAACATTCAGTTCGGAAATCTGGGAAAAATCGGCCGTGTGAGGACCCGCGGGCGGGCCATCGCCACAACGCGGTCTACCATCGTGTGTAGTAGATGCTGCGCGCCGCTGCGACCCCGAGGAGTTATTGCGTGAGCGTTCGCGGGCGCGTCGCGCCGAGCCAATTGCCAAGCCGAATACAAGGCGCGGTGCTGGCTTATCTGGCGCTGACCAAACCGCGGGTCATCGAATTGCTGCTCGTGACCGCGATCCCGGCGATGTTGCTGGCCCAGCGCGGCACCGTGAACCCGCTGCTGATCGTCAACACGTTGATCGGCGGAATGCTGGCCGCCGGGGGTGCCAACACGCTCAACTGTGTGGCCGACGCGGACATCGACAAGGTGATGAAGCGTACGGCCCGCCGGCCGCTGGCCCGCGCTGCGGTGCCCACGCGTAACGCCCTGATGCTCGGCCTGGTGCTGACGGTGGCCTCGTTCTTCTGGCTGTGGTGGACGACGAACCTGCTGTCCGGGCTGCTGGCCCTGGCGACGATCGCGTTCTATGTGTTCGTCTACACGCTGCTGCTCAAGCGCCGCACCTCGCAGAACGTGGTGTGGGGCGGCGCCGCCGGCTGCATGCCGGTGATGATCGGCTGGTCGGCCGTCACCGGCACCATCGGCTGGCCCGCGCTGGTGATGTTCGCCATCATTTTCTTCTGGACGCCGCCGCACACCTGGGCGCTGGCGATGCGCTACAAGGACGACTACAAAGCGGCAGGCGTGCCGATGCTGCCGGCCGTGGCGACCGAGCGTCAGGTGACCAAGCAGATTCTGATCTACACCTGGCTGACGGTGCTGGCCACGCTGGCACTGGCGCTGGCGACGGGCTGGCTGTACGCGGCCGTCGCCGTGGCGGCCGGGGTGTGGTTCCTGGCGATGGCCCACCAGCTGTACGCCGGGGTCCGCGCGGGCGAGCCGGTCAAGCCGTTGCGATTGTTCCTGCAATCGAACAACTATCTGGCCGTGGTGTTCTGCGCGTTGGCCGTGGACTCGGCCATCGGCCTGCCGCACCTGTTCTGACTGACGCCCCGACCGGGCGGCTGGGCACAACGGCCACTCCTGTCTGCTGTTCAGGCGGGTGGTGAATTGCCCGCCTCACAGCGACAACCGCCCGCCGTGACGAGTTGATGCTCGAAGGCGGGCAAATGACCGAATGCCCTGTTGCCTCATGTCAATATGCCCGCGATGGTATTCGTTGCCTCAAATGCCGGATGCCCGCGTCAGCTGATCCGTCGCTTCGTTTGCTGGCGCCTTCTTGGGTGGGGTTTTGCGCTGAGGTCCAGCCTTGGTGATAGTCAAGGTGAGTAGCTCATTGATAAGGGCCTGAATGTGGCGTTGCAAGGCAGCAGGATTGATGTCGAGGTAGGCGCGGGTGAGGTCTGCTTTGGCGGTGGTCGGCAAGTTCGGGTGTGCTTGTGCCCGCCGGTGCGGGGTGGCTGCGGTGTCGTGCTTCTTGACGACCTTCGCGCCGTCACGGGCCTTGTAAACGAGTTTTTGCTGGGGGTAGAAGAAGTTGCTCAATAGGGCTTGCAACGTCCAGACCTTGTTCAGTAGCAACAATTCTGCGGGCGTGTCGTAGCGGTGGTAGCCGACGAGGGTGCGCACGGCGGCCCAGTTCTTCTGCTCGACGTGACAGCCGTCGTTCTTGTTGCCGACACGCGAGCGGGTGAAGGTGATCTGGCGCTTGTCGCACCAGTCCAGCAGATGGAAGTTGATGAACTCCGAACCGTTGTCAGAATCGATGCCGCGGATCGGGAACGGCATCACCGCGGTGATGTCGTCGAGGGCGGCCATGACCCATTTGCGGGCCTTGGTGGGCACGCTGCGGTTCTCGGTCCAGCCGGTGGCGACGTCGGTGACCGTCAGCGTCCAGACATGCTCGCCCGCGGCGTGCCCGCCGTCATGGCTGACCAGGTCGATCTCGACGAAACCCGGGACCGCATCGTCCCAGTCGGCCCACGTCCGCACCGGGATCTGACTCTTGAGCAGGGTGCCGGGCTTGGTGCGTGAGCGTCCCCTCGCCAGGTACTTCTTGCGCTCTGGGGCCAACCGGCGATCGATGGTGGCCGCAGACATTTCTGTCAGCAGCTTCGCGGTGTCCTCGTCGATGTCCAACTCGCCGTACCGGCGCAGCACCGACACCAACTCACCCAAAATCGGCGCCAGCCGCTTCCCGGCCGGCATCCCTAGCACCGACCAGCACAACACCAGCGCGGCAACAGCTTTGGGCCCATACTTCGGTGGACGCGGCCGCCGCGTACTCACCAGCTGTGGGCGCCGCGCGAGACGCAACGCTTTCCGCGCATGATCACGATGCCACCCCGTAATAGCGCACAGCTCGTCAAGAATTTTAGCCTTCTCGGCGTTGCCCGCCCGCCGATAGCGGACCGCAATCACCCGCGTCACGGCCGTGCGCTGCGCCAACGTCAACTCCATCATCCCGCGGTAGCTCAGCACGCCCCTTTCGGGCCTCAACGACACGCACCAGGCGGGCAATCTCAAATGAGGCAACGAAAGGGCTAACCGGGCATCTTTAGTGAGTCAACGCGA
>NZ_DASUHS010000148.1:0-21108 GCF_036273375.1 Mycobacterium sp.
GCAGCCGTCAAGCGCTGGAAGCCATTTGTCGACGAGATCGTCCGGGCGAGCATCGACGAGAAAATCGAGGTCGGGCGGATCGACTTCGTCGACGATCTCGCGAACGTCGTGCCAGCCGTCCTGACTCTGGCCATGATGGGCGTTCCCCTGAAGAAGTGGCGGCTCTATTGCGAGCCGGCCCACGCGAACGTCTACACGCCCGCCGATTCCCCGGAAGCCCCAAAGGTTTTGGAGCAGACGCTGGCGATGGGAATGGACCTGTTCAACCACCTCCTCGAGATCCGCGAGTACCCACGCCCCGGCCTGGTGGACGCATTGGCAAGACTGAAAATCGACGGCGAACCCGCCCCCGACAGCGAACTGCTTGGAATGCTCGGCCTGATCATCGGCGGGGGTTTTGACACGACGACGGCGCTGACGGCGCACGCACTCGAATGGTTGGCCGAGCATCCCGAGCAGCGCGAACTGCTGAGGCGCGAATCGGAAACGCTGCTCGACTCGGCGACCGAGGAATTCCTGCGTTACTTCACGCCCGCTCCCGGGGACGGTCGCACGATCGCCGCCGATCTCGAAATGGCGGGCACACAATTCAAGGAGGGCGATCGCCTGTGGTTGTCCTGGGCGATGGCCAACCGCGATCCCGCGGTATTCCCCGATCCGAATCGATTGGACCTCGGTCGTAAGAACAACCGGCACTTCAGCTTCGGGCTCGGCATTCACCGCTGCATCGGGTCTAACGTCGCGCGCGTGGTGTTCAAGTCGATGCTCACGGCGGTGCTCGGACGGATGCCCGACTACCGCTGCGAACCCGAGGGCACCGTGCACTATCCGACGGTCGGCGTGATCCAGGGCATGCAGCACCTTCCGGCGACCTTCACGCCCGGCAGGCGGCTTGGCTCGGGGATCGACGAGACGCTGGAGAAGCTGCAGCGGGTTTGCGACGAACAGGGGGTCGCGCGGCCGATCACCGACTACCACGAGGCAGCCGTCATCGGCGACTGACTACACCGACAGATCGCGGCGCAGCTTGGCGACGTGGCCCGTCGCCTTCACGTTGTACTGCGCGACGGCGATCTTGCCCTTCTCGTCGACCACGAAGGTGGAGCGGATGACGCCGGTGACTGTCTTGCCGTACATCTGCTTCTCGCCGTAGGCGCCATAGGCCGCCAGGACCTTGCGGTCGGGGTCGGACAGCAGCGGGAACGTCAGCTTCTCGGTGTCACGGAACTTGGCGAGCTTCTCGGGCTTGTCGGGGGAGATCCCGATGACGTCGAGGCCGGCACCGTTGAGCTCGGCCAGGCTGTCCCGAAAGTCGCACGCCTGCTTGGTGCATCCCGGCGTCGACGCGGCCGGGTAGAAGTACACGACGACGCGACGCCCCTTGTAGTCGCCAAGCGACACCTTGTTGCCGTCAGCGTCGGGCAGGCTGAAGGAGGGCGCTTTGTCGCCCGGTGCAAGCCGCGTGGTCTCGGTCAAGGTAAGTACCTTTCTGTTCACCGGAGCGTTGGGGTTACCGCCAGCTGATCTAGGGTAGTTCGGGCAGGTGTAGGAGCTGGATAGTGGGCGACTTGGAGGACACATGGCGGACCGGGACCCCGAAGCCATCAAGCAGGACATCGACGTCGCCCGTGACCAGCTGGCGGCCACCGTCGACTCGCTTGCCGACCGCGCCAACCCCCGGCGCCTCGCCGACGACCTGAAGATCCGGGTGATCGGATTCGTGCAGAAGCCCGTGGTCCTGGCGTCACTGGCCGGGGTCGGGGCCCTCGTCGTGGTGGTGGCGGTACGCCGCGTCAGGAATCGGTGACGCGACCGGTCTGGACGTACACCGGAATGTCGTCGGCCCTGGGCTGGTTGGTGGCCATGTCGTCGACGTCGCAGTAGCCGCGTTCGAATTCGCCCGTCGCCGCATCGACCAGCCGGTATTCCTGCCGCTGTTGGTGGATGGGCTGGGCGTCGAGGGTGACGACCCGCACCTCGCCCGGCTCGAACCCGCACCGCTGCTGCAGCGCCTCGATCAGGCATTCGTTGTGCATGTGCCCGTCGCCGAAATTCCAGCAGAGAACCATTGCGCACAGGACTTCGCCCTCACACAGGTTGTAGTCGGCCTCGTCATAGTCGGCCATTGCCCGGTGCGCCAGTCGGCTACTCCCAGCCCGGCGGGTCGTTCTCGGCCATGTAAGCCTCCCACGCGGCGCGCCGCATGGCCCGGGTGTGCAGGTCCTGACAGATCGCCTGCGCGTCGGCGGCGGTGCCTGCCCGGCCCAGGTCATGGTGCACCAAGCCGTCATCGACACGCTCGGCGCGGAAGCCGCCCGTCGAGACCGCATGGACTCGATACTCGCTGCGGTCGTCGATGTTGGCATGGAAGTGGCCCTCGTGGGGTTCGACCCACTTCAGCTCCGTTTTCACAAGTCCCCTCTGGAAAACCCCGTCGCAGAGATGGTAGGGCTCGCGGGTTTCACTGGGAAAGGATTTCTCGGAGATCGTTACCCATCGGGTGAACCCCCAATTGGATGGTAAGCCACCAAATATCGAAATATTCGGTGGGCTGGTGCGCCGTCAGGGTTTCGAACCCCGGACCCGCTGATTAAGAGTCAGCTGCTCTACCAACTGAGCTAACGGCGCTTGTGGTCGGACCGAGACCGCGTAGGCGACAATAACAGGCGTCCCGCCGCGGAGTGAAATCTCGCGGGTTCTCGTCACAACACCGTGCCGCAGAAGGGCGTCCGGTCGGTGCTGAAGGCGGCGTCGAGTTCGCCCAGCGCGCCCTGGTGCACCTGGGTGATGCGGTTGGCGCGGGCAAGCTGGGAACCATCGTTAAAACTCGCGCGCGTCGAGGCCGTCAGCACCCGCGACAGGGCCCAGACACGGCTGCACGAAGAGATCGGCTAGCCGGCGTAATAGGGTCCTCGGCGGGCTCTGGACCTCGCCTGCATGACGAATTCATTGCGGTGGCGACACCGATCGGCCGCCCCGGCTCGCGTTCGCATGGGAGTGTCGGCAAAAGCCATTAGAATGCCTGCAGCTACCTCGCTGGTCAGCGGTGACCAACTAGAGAATCATATGGAAGGTCACTGGATGGCGCGTTTGCGGAGGCGACGATCGTGGCTGGTGGTCGTGATTGTTCCGATTGCCGTGTTCAGTGGCGCCTGTAACGACGACCACGCGGCGGCACCGGCGAAGGTCATCTTCGACAAGGGGACGCCACTGGCAGACTTGCTGGTCCCAAAGCTCACCGCCTCGGTGACCGACGGCGCCGTCGGTGTGACGGTGGATGCGCCCGTGACGGTGACCGTCGCCGACGGCGTGCTCGCGTCGGTCACCATGGTCAACGAGAACGGAAAGTCGATCAGTGGGCAGTTGAGCCCCGACGGCCTGCGTTGGTCGACCACCGAGCAGCTCGGCTACAACAGGCGCTACACCCTGAACGCGAAGGCGACCGGACTGGGTGGGGCGGCCAACAAGCAGATGACGTTCGAGACCAGTTCACCCGCGCACCTGACCATGCCCTACATCAGCCCGTCCGACGGCGACGTGGTGGGCATCGGTGAGCCGGTGGCGATCCGCTTCGACGAGAACATCGCGAACAGGGCGGCGGCCCAAAAAGCCATCAACATCACCACCAACCCTCCGGTGGAGGGCGCTTTCTATTGGCTGAACAACCGCGAAGTTCGTTGGCGCCCAGAGCGTTTCTGGAAGTCGGGGACCACCATCGACGTGGCGGTCAACACCTACGGGGTGGACCTGGGCGACGGGATGTTCGGCGAGGACAACGTCAAGACGCACTTCACCATCGGTGACGAGGTGATCTCGACGGCCGACGACACCACCAAGACGGTGACCGTGCGGGTGAACGGTGATGCCGTCAAGACCATGCCGACGTCGATGGGCAAGGACAGCACCCCGACGGCCAACGGCGTCTACATCATTGGTGGGCGGTTCAAGCACATCATCATGGATTCCTCGACCTATGGTGTTCCGGTCAACTCGCCCAACGGATATCGCACCGAAGTCGACTGGGCTACCCAGATGTCCTACAGCGGCGTCTTCGTGCACTCGGCGCCGTGGTCGGTGGGCGCCCAAGGCCACACCAATACCAGCCACGGATGCCTCAACGTGAGTCCGAGCAACGCCGAGTGGTTCTACGACCACAGCAAGAGCGGCGACATTGTTGAGGTGGTGCATACGGTCGGGTCGACGCTGCCGGGGATCGAGGGCCTGGGCGACTGGAACATCCCCTGGGCGCAGTGGAAAGCGGGCAACGCCAACACCTGACGGACCGGTCCGTCGAGCTTCTGCTGGTTGTCGCGACTGCGCGTCATGAACGCGGTATCGGTGGGCAGATCCGGGCTACCTGAGTAAAAGGTCAGGGAGCGGCGATGCTCCCTGACCTTGTGGGGTGAGTGACGGGACTCGAACCCGCGACATTCAGGATCACAACCTGACGCTCTACCAACTGAACTACACCCACCACGGCCGCAGCCAACCTTCGCACGGTGACGGTCAACGAGCGGCGACGTCGATACTAGCCGGTTGGCGGCGCGCTGGCCGAATCGTTTGGCCCCGGTGCGTCTTTTCCGCCGTCGAGGGCGGCGACCACCGCCTCGATTTCGCTGGTAGACGGCCCCGGCGGCGGCACGAATGCCGTCTGCCGGTAGAACTGCAGCTCGCGGATGGACTCACGGATGTCGGCCAGTGCGCGGTGGACCAGCCCCTTGACCGGCTGACCGAAGTAAATCCGCGGGTACCAGCGCCGGCAGAGTTCTTTGATCGAGCTCACATCGATCATGCGGTAGTGCAGGAACGAGTCCAGGGCGGGCATGTCGCGCACGATGAAGGCGCGGTCGGTGGCGATGGAGTTGCCGGCCAGCGGCGCGGTTTTGGGTTGTTTGACGTGTTCGCCGATGTAATCCAGAACCATCGCCTCGGCGGTCGCCAGGTCGACGGTGGATGCCCGCACCTCGTCGGTCAGCCCGGAGCGCTTGTGCATTTCGGTGACCACGTCGCCCATCGCCGCGAGCGCGGCGTCGTCGACATGGATCACCACGTCGACACCGTCGCCGAGAACGTTCAATTCGGCGTCGGTCACCAGCGCCGCGATCTCAATCAGCTTGTCCGAGCCCAGATCAAGCCCGGTCATCTCGCAGTCGATCCACACCAATTCGTCTCGCACAGCGCTCAGACTAGGCCGAGGTGACGCCCGCGCCGGACCTGCCCCCGGATGAGCTGGAGAAGTAGGGTGAGCGTTGCCGAACTGCATGCCGAATCATCGGGGAAGAGGGGCGCAGCACGATGAGCACCGATTCAGCGGCCACGGCCGCGACGCGGATCGCCGACGGCTACGCCGTCGACGGCCAGGCACTGGAATTGGGCACGGTCGTCATCGACGGCGCGGCCGATCCGACGGCCCAGATCCGCATTCCGCTGGCCACCATCAACAGGCACGGCCTGGTGGCCGGGGCCACCGGAACCGGCAAGACCAAGACGCTGCAACTGATCGCCGAGCAGCTCAGCGCCGCGGGCGTCCCCGTGCTGATGGCCGATGTGAAGGGTGACCTGTCCGGGCTGGCCAGGCCCGGCGAAGGTAATGACAAGACCGCCGCGCGGGCCAAAGACACCGGCGACAACTGGGAGCCGACGGGGTTTCCGGCCGAGTTTTTGTCGTTGGGCACCAAGGGAATCGGCGTGCCGATCCGCGCGACCGTCGACAGCTTCGGCCCGGTTCTGCTGTCGAAAGTGTTGGGGCTCAACGCTACTCAAGAGTCGACGCTGGGGCTGATCTTCCATTGGGCGAAGGATCGAAATCGTCGGCTGGTCACCACGGATGATCTACGCAGTGCCATCGGCTATCTGACCAGCGATGCGGGCAAGGAAGACCTGAAATCGTTGGGCGGCGTGTCGGCGACGACGGCGGGCGTCATCCTGCGGGCGCTGGTGAACCTCGATGCCGAGGGCGGGGACACTTTCTTTGGCGAGCCCAAGCTCGACCCGAACGATCTGCTGCGCGCCAACGACCAGGGCCAGGGCATCATCTCGCTGCTCGAGTTCACCGGTCAGTCGGTGCGTCCCGTTATCTTCTCTACCTTCCTGATGTGGCTGCTCGCCGACCTGTACACCCAACTGGACGAGGTCGGCGACGTGGACAAGCCGAAGCTCGTCTTCTTCTTCGACGAGGCGCACCTGTTGTTCGCCGACGCGTCCAAGGCCTTCCTGGAGCAGGTCGAGCAGACCGTGAAGCTGATCCGCTCAAAGGGTGTCGGGGTGTTCTTCTGCACCCAGTTGCCCACCGATCTGCCCAATGACGTCCTCTCCCAGCTGGGTGCGCGGATTCAGCACGCGTTGCGGGCGTTCACACCCGACGACCAGAAGGCGCTCAGCAAGACCGTTCGCACCTACCCGAAAACCGATGTCTACGACCTGGAGTCGGCGTTGACGTCGCTGGGAATCGGCGAGGCGGTGGTGACCGTCTTATCCGAGAAGGGCGCACCGACGCCGGTCGCGTGGACCCGCATGCGGGTGCCCCGCTCGCTGATGGCATCGATCGGCAACGATGCGATCGTGGCCGCGGCGAAAAACAGTCCGCTGCAGGCGAAGTACGGTCAGACGCTTGCCCAACCCGCGCAGCCCCAGTCCGGTCCGCAGGATCCACAAGCCCAATCCGCGCCACAGCCGCCGCAAACCCGGTCCGAATACCCGCCGGTCCCGCCGAACGAGCCGGTTCCACCGATGCCGGAGCCGGCCGAGCCGAAGGGCACCAAAGGGCCCTCCATGTGGGAGGAAGTCCTGCAGAACCCGACCGTGAAAAGCGGCATCAACACCGCGATACGCGAAGCGGTGAAAGGCATCTTCGGTTCCGGACGCCGCCGGAAATAGCGCCTACCCGCCGCCGAGCTTCTTGTAGAACGCGCCCACGATGGGCGCCACGATGGCGCGCGGACCGTACCCGCTGGCCACCGACATGGCCTTCGACGTCAGGCCCGGAACGACGCGCATCTTGTTGCGTGCCAACGCATCCAGCGATACTCGCGCGGTGTGCTCGGTCGAGATCCACAGGAAATCCGGCACCAGCCGCTCGACGATCGAGGACTCTGTTTCGTCGGGCAGGTCGGTGCGCACCGGGCCCGGCGCCAGCAGCGTCACATTGACACCGGATCCGCGCAGCTCGCCGCGCAGCGATTCGCTGAAGGTGTTCGCGAAGGCCTTGGTGGCCGCATAGGTAGCGTTGTAAGGGATCGGCGAATTGCCTGCCGCCGAACCGGAAATCAGGATCCCGCCGGACCCACGCTCGACCATTCCCGGCAGCACCGCCAACGTAAGGTCATGCACCCCAAGGACATTCAGCTGCAGCTGGGCCTTTTCGCCGGCGGGATCGAGCGTGGCGACCGGGCCGAAGGTCGCGGTGCCCGCATTGGCGCACAGGATCGAGATGGGCCGGGCGGCCAGCTCGTCGCACAGCTTCGCGCGTTCCCCCGGATCGGCCAGGTCGGCGGGACGCACGTCGACGGTGACGCCGTACTTGTCGGTCAGGCGAGCGGCCAAGTCCTTGAGCAGGTCTCCGCGGCGCGCGGTGACAATCAGGTTGTGTCCGCGTGCGGCGAGTTCGGTGGCGAGCGCTTCACCGATGTTCTGCGAAGCTCCGGTGACAACGGCGCGCGCCTCGGGGCTTGGAGCGGGTAGCGGCATGCGCCAATCGTAGACATCGGTCCAAACGCGGCCCGCAGGCGATCGCGAGCGCCTATAGAGTGCCGGGCATGAGCCAGCCGGAGTCGCGTTCCGCCACCCCGGCGCGATCGCGTGTGGTGGCGTGGGCGCTCTGGGACTGCGGCTCGACCGGTCTGAACGCGATCGTGGCGACGTTCGTCTTCTCGGTCTACCTGACCAGTAGCGTTGGAGTGGGGATATCCGGCCCCACCACGCCCGCGAGCTGGCTGGGCCGTGCGGCGGCCGTCGCCGGGCTGACCGTCGCCGTGCTCGCGCCCGCCGTCGGCGTATGGGTGGAGTCCGCGCATCGCAGGCGGGTGGCGCTGAGTGTGCTGACGGCTGCGGCGGTGACGCTGACCTGCCTGATGTTCTTCATCCGTGAGCGCCCCGGCTACCTGTGGGCGGGTCTGGTGCTGCTGGGCGCGACGGCGGCCTGCGGCGATCTGGCCAGCGTCCCGTACAACGCCATGCTGCGTCAGCTCTCGACGCCACAGACGGCCGGGCGGATATCCGGATTCGGCTGGGCGGCGGGTTATGTCGGAAGCGTTCTGCTCCTGCTGGTGATCTACACCGGCTTCATCTCCGGATCCGGCACCGGGCCCAATGCGACACGCGGCCTGCTGCGAGTTCCCCTGCGGGACGGGCTATATGTCCGTGAGGCAATGGTGGTGGCTGCGATCTGGTTCGCGGTGCTGGCGTTGCCCTTGCTGTTCGTCGCGCACCGGCTGACCGAATCGTCGGAGGGCCGCCGGCCGACGAGCATGCTGGGTGGCTATCGCAAGTTGTGGACCGAGGTCGGCGCGGAATGGCGGCGCGACCGCAACCTGGTCTACTTCCTGTTCGCCAGCGCGCTCTTCCGGGACGGGCTGGCGGCGATCTTCGCGTTCGGTGCGGTGCTCGGCGTCAACGCGTACGGCATCTCGCAGGCCAACGTGCTGATCTTCGGGGTGGCGGCCAGTGTGATCGCCGCGGTGGGCGCGGTGCTGGGTGGGTTCGTCGACCACCGCGTCGGATCAAAGCCCGTCATCGTGGCGTCACTGTTTGCGATCGTCGTCTTGGGACTGACCTTGATGGCGCTGTCCGGACCGGTGGCCTTCTGGGTGTGCGGGCTGCTGCTGTGCATGTTCATCGGGCCGTCGCAGTCCTCGTCGCGCGCGCTGCTGCTGCACATGGCCAAACACGGCAGGGAAGGGGTCGCGTTCGGTCTCTACACCATGACCGGGCGGGCGGTGGCATTCGTGGCGCCGTGGCTGTTCTCGTTATTCGTCGACGTCTTCGGTGCCGTGCGAGCCGGCCTGGGCGGAATTTCGCTGGTGCTGATCGCCGGACTGCTGGCGATGCTGGCGGTCCGGGTTCCGCTGCGCACCGCCGCGGTAGCCGAACCCGCAGCCGAGACGCCGTAGCCGGCTGGAGGTTGGGGCTAGCCGCGAGTGTCGCAGATCGTCAGACCGCCGCCGACGCGCTTGCTGACCTGAACCCCGTCGACTGTGAGCGTGCAGGTGACGCTGTGGCCGATGTTGACGACCGTGACGTTGGCCGGGTGGCTAGCCGACTTCGACAGGCTGACCTCTTTGCTCCAGGGCAGCGCGACATTGAATTCGGTCTGGATGAGGCCGCCGGTATCGATGTACATGATGCTGATCGCGCGACCCTCACCCGAGACGGTGTAGACGACGTCTTGCATCGCGGCCGGCCCGGTCGTCTCGGGCGGCAACTCGGGGACGCTGGTCGGCGGTATCGGGGCCGGGATGAGCGACGGTGACCTGTGCGTCGTCGTCGGCGTCTCCGAACTCGGCTCCGGCATCGCCGGCAACGGCGGGACGGCGGTCTGGGTCTTGATGGCGTCGTTCGCCAGCGCCAGCGCAATCACCAAGGCGACGACCAGCAGCAGCGCCGCGCCGGCGCCGATCCACAACCATCGCGACGATTTCGGGCCGCCCGGCGGCGGGGGAGCGATGCCCGTCGGCATGTCGCCCGACGGAGGAAGGTCTTGCTGCCAGTACGCCGGCAGCTCCTTGGTGGTGTTCGTCTCGTTCGGGGTGGGCGCCCAGGGCGACGTCGTCCCGCCGTAGCTCTGCGCGTAGGGCGTCTGGTCGGCGTATGCGGGGTCAGCGGAGGGCGAATACCTCGGCTGCTGTGGCCCCGGCTGCGGTGTAGGAAACCGCTCGGTGGGACGTGAATCGTTCATGTCCACCTCATGGCTTGCAGGGTACCTGGACTCGGTGTTAAAGGCCTGAGTCAGCTTACGACGGGGAGCTCACGGGCATTGATTTCCCGCCGCGAGTGCGGCCACCGTCATCGCCCGCATGACGGTGCGCGACCTTTCCGCGCGGAGGGACTTGCTGCGCACACTATCGGGGGGCTTCATGCTGTGCGGTGTCGAATTCAGCAGGCCGAACACCGCGTGCGCGGTCAGCCGGGCATCGGCCTCGGCGAGTTCGGGGTTCAGCTCTCGCAGCACCCCCACCCAGACCTCGACATATTGGCGCTGGGATTTGCGCACCTGCTTTTCGGCGGCCTGGGGCAAGTACGCGAGGTCGCGATCCTGGATACGAATCAGGTCGGGTTCGTTGAACACGAAGTCCAGATGGAAGTCGATCAGCCCGTCCAGTGCTGCGGCCGCATCCGTGCTGTCGGTCTGCACCTGCCGGGCGCCGGCGAGCAGCCGGGTGCTGATGCCCACCAGCAACTCGACCAGCAGCGACTCCTTATTCGGGAAATGGCGATAGATGGCCGGACCGCTGACCCCGGCGGCCGCACCGATGTCTTCCAGCCGAACCGCGAGGAAACCGCGCTCGGCGAACAGCCGTTCGGCGGCGGAAAGCAATTGCAAGCGGCGGTCAAACTTCAACTGGCTCCGGCGATTTGGAGCGTCAGCGGGACCGGCCTGGCCCTCGGAGGCGGACGCTGTCATGACGGACCTCCGTTTGGTCAATTGGCCCTAACCTAGCACGAGTTATTCGTGATTAACTCGTGCTCTTGGGCGAGTGTGGTCCTGCCTGGACCGGCAACGGTGACGATGGTATTCTCACCTCTTGAGTTAATGGGCATTAACTCAAAAACCCGACCGCACGACGGCAAGGAGGCTGCTGCGGCGATGGACAACGTGGTGACCTCGCCCGCCAAGGCCGAGGCGTCGTTCTCCGATCAGCACCGCCGGCTGGTGGGTGAGTTGAACGCCAAGCTGGCGGCGGCGGCGTTCGGCGGAAACGAGCGCGCACGGGAACGTCACGTCAGCCGCGGCAAGTTGTTGCCCCGCGAACGGGTCGACCGCCTACTCGACCCGGGCAGCCCGTTTCTGGAGCTCTCACCGCTGGCCGCGGACGGCATGTACGGCGACGAGTCGCCCGGAGCCGGGATCATCACCGGCATCGGCCGCGTGTCGGACCGCGAGTGCGTGATCGTCGCCAACGACGCGACGGTCAAGGGCGGCACCTACTATCCGATGACGGTCAAAAAGCATCTGCGCGCCCAAGAGGTGGCGCTGCAGAATCGGCTGCCGTGCATCTACCTGGTGGACTCCGGGGGCGCGTTTCTGCCGCGGCAGGACGAGGTCTTCCCCGACCGCGAGCATTTCGGCCGCATCTTCTACAACCAGGCGACCATGAGCGCCAAGGAAATTCCGCAAGTTGCGGCGGTGCTCGGATCGTGCACGGCCGGCGGCGCCTACGTGCCTGCGATGAGCGATGAGGCCGTCATCGTCCGCGAGCAGGGCACGATCTTCTTGGGTGGTCCGCCCTTGGTCAAGGCGGCGACCGGGGAGATCGTGTCAGCCGAGGATCTCGGCGGCGGCGACCTGCATTCCCGGGTTTCCGGTGTCACCGACCACCTCGCCGAAGACGACGAGCACGCCCTGCGGATCGTCCGCGCGATCGCGGCCACCTTCGGCCCGCGCGAGCCCAGCCCGTGGGACGTGCGGTCCCCGCTTCCGCCCACGTGCGCACAGACGGAGCTCTACGACGTGGTGCCGCCCGACCCGCGGGTGCCCTACGACGTCCACGAGGTCATCGTGCGGCTGGTCGACGGCGGCGAATTGAGCGAATTCAAGGCCAATTACGGCAAGACGCTGGTGACCGCTTTCGCCCATATTCACGGCCACCCGGTGGGGATCGTGGCCAATAACGGCGTTCTCTTCAGCGAATCCGCCTTGAAGGGTGCGCATTTCATCGAGTTATGCGACAAGCGCAAGATACCGCTGCTGTTCTTGCAGAACATCGCCGGCTTCATGGTCGGCCGCGACTACGAGGCAGGCGGCATCGCCAAGCATGGCGCCAAGATGGTCACCGCCGTCGCCTGCGCGCGGGTGCCCAAGCTGACCGTTGTGATAGGTGGATCCTATGGGGCGGGCAACTATTCGATGTGCGGCCGGGCGTATTCGCCACGCTTTTTGTGGATGTGGCCGAACGCCCGCATCTCGGTGATGGGCGGCGAACAGGCCGCATCGGTGCTGGCCACTGTGCGCGGCGAGCAACTCGCCGGCGCCGGCAAACCGTGGTCGGCCGACCAGGAAGAGGCGTTCAAGGCTCCCATTCGCGAACAATACGAAAGTCAGGGCAACCCCTATTACTCCACGGCTCGGCTGTGGGACGACGGGATCATCGATCCCGCTGACACCAGAACCTTTGTCGGGCTGGCTCTTTCGGTGTGCGCCCAAGCACCGCTGGAACCGGTCTCCTACGGCGTCTTTCGGATGTGAGTGCAGTGTTCGAGACCGTTCTAGTGGCCAACCGCGGCGAGATCGCGGTGCGGGTGATCCGAACCCTGCGTCGGCTGGGCATCCGCTCGGTCGCCGTCTACAGCGATCCCGACGACGGCGCGCGACACGTGCTCGAAGCCGACGAAGCGGTGCGGCTGGGGCCCGCCGCGGCACGCGAGAGTTATCTGAACATCGACAAGGTCGTGGAGGCGGCCGTGCGCACCGGATCTCAAGCGATCCATCCGGGGTACGGATTCCTCTCCGAGAACGCCCATTTCGCGACCGCCTGCGAGCGAGCCGGAGTGGTGTTCCTGGGGCCGCCCGCCCGGGCGATCCAGGTGATGGGCGACAAGATCACCGCCAAGAACGCGGTCGCAGCCTTCGACGTCCCCGTGGTACCCGGTGTCGCCAAGCCCGGGCTGAGCGACGACGAGCTGGTCGCGGCCGCCGACGAGGTCGGATACCCGGTGCTGATCAAACCGTCGGCGGGTGGCGGCGGCAAGGGCATGCGGTTGGTGGAAGAACCGGGCCGGCTGCGCGAGGCGCTGGTGGGGGCGCGGCGGGAGGCCGCTTCGTCCTTCGGTGACGACACGCTGTTTCTGGAGCGATTTGTGTTGCGGCCCAGGCACATCGAGGTGCAGGTGCTCGCCGACACGCACGGCAACATCGTGCACCTCGGCGAGCGTGAGTGCAGCCTGCAGCGCCGCCATCAGAAGGTGATCGAGGAGGCACCCTCGCCCTTGCTTGACGAGGCGACGCGGGCGCGCATCGGGGCGGCCGCCTGCGATACCGCACGCAGCGTTGATTACGTCGGCGCGGGCACGGTCGAGTTCATCGTCTCCGCCGCCCGGCCCGACGAGTTCTTCTTCATGGAGATGAATACCCGCCTGCAGGTTGAGCATCCGGTCACCGAAGCGGTCATCGGGCTGGACCTGGTCGAGTGGCAGCTGCGAGTGGCCGCCGGCGAGAAGCTGGCGTTCGCCCAGGACGACATCGGATTGCGCGGGCACGCCGTCGAGGCCCGGGTGTACGCCGAGGATCCGGCGCGCGGCTTCCTGCCTACCGGTGGACGGGTGCTGCAGGTTTCCGAGCCGTCCGGTGACGGTGTGCGGGTCGACTCCTCGCTGCTGACGGGCACGCTTGTCGGCAGCGACTACGACCCGATGCTGAGCAAGGTGATCGCCCACGGAACCGACCGCGGCGAGGCGCTGGCGAAACTCGACCGGGCGTTAAGCCGAACCGTAATCCTGGGTGTTCAGACCAACATCGAGTTCCTCCGATTCCTGCTCGCCGACGCGCGGGTGCAGGCCGGCGATCTGGACACCGCGCTGCTGGACGAGCGCCTGGCGGACTTCGCTCCACGGCCGGCTCCCGATGACGTGCTCGCGGCGGCCGGCCTCTATCGGCAATCGGCCCTGGCTTTCCGCGCTCGCCGCTTCGGCGACAATCCCTGGGCGGCGCCGACCGGATGGCGGGTCGGCGGCAGCCCGGCGCCGGTCCGCACCGACATGCGCACCCCGCTGCGCAGCGAGACGGTGTCGGTGCGGGGGATGCCCGAAGCAGCCACGGTACAGATCGGCGAGGGTGAAACCCGTTCCGCCGCCGTGCAAGTCGAGCCGACGCGGATGACCATGACGCTGGACGGTGTGCGCCGGGACTACCGCTGGGCCGAAGCCGACCGGCACCTGTGGATCGCCGACGAGCGAGGCACCTGGCACCTGCGTGAAGCCGAGGAAAACAAAATCCACCGCGCCGCGGGCGCGCAGCGGGCCGAGATCGTCAGTCCGATGCCAGGCAGCGTGATCGCGGTTCAGGTATCCTCGGGCACCGACGTTTCCGAGGGTGACGTGGTGGTCGTCGTCGAGGCGATGAAAATGGAACACTCGCTTGCCGCACCGGTCTCCGGAAAGGTGGAAGTACTGGTCTCCGTTGGTGATCAGGTGACGGTGGACCAAGTGCTGGCTCGACTGGTGCCCGAAGAGTCCAGCGCGGCAGCCGATTCGAGTAAGGACGCGTCATGACCACTTCCATCACCGCGGGGACTTTGCCCAAGGAATACGAGGATCTTCGCGACACGGTCGCCGAGTTCGCGCGCACCGTGGTCGCTCCGGTGTCGGCCACACACGACGAGGAGCACAGCTTCCCGTACGAGGTCGTCGCCAAAATGGGGGAGATGGGCCTGTTCGGCTTGCCGTTCCCCGAGGAGTACGGAGGCATGGGCGGTGACTACTTCGCCCTGTCGCTGGCGCTCGAGGAACTCGGCAAGGTCGACCAGTCGGTGGCGATCACCCTGGAGGCCGGCGCCAGCCTCGGCGCGATGCCAATCTACCGGTTCGGCACCGAAGAGCAGAAGCAGAAGTGGCTGCCGGACTTGACCGCCGGCCGCGCCCTCGCAGGTTTCGGACTCACCGAATCCGGAGCGGGCTCGGACGCCGGAGGAACCCGCACCACGGCCCGCCTCGACAACGGCGACTGGGTGATCAACGGCAGCAAGCAATTCATCACCAACTCCGGCACCGACATCACCACATTGGTCACCGTCACCGCCGTCACGGGAACCGCCGCGAACGGCAAAAAAGAGATCTCGTCGATCATTGTGCCCAACGGCACGCCGGGATTCACCGTCGAACCGGTGTACAGCAAGGTCGGCTGGAATGCGTCGGATACGCACCCGTTGAGCTTCGACGATGTCCGCGTCCCGGAGGAGAACCTCTTGGGTGCCCGGGGCACCGGCTACGCGGGTTTCCTGTCGATCCTGGACGAGGGCCGCATCGCGATTGCCGCGCTGGCGACCGGGGCGGCGCAGGGCTGCGTCGACGAAAGCGTCAAGTACGCCAAGGAACGCCAGGCGTTCGGCCAGCCGATCGGCGCCTACCAGGCGATCAGCTTCAAGATCGCGCGGATGGAGGCGCGTGCCCATGTGGCGCGCACCGCCTACTACGATGCGGCTGCAAAGATGTTGGCGGGCAAGCCCTTCAAGAAGGAGGCGGCAATCGCGAAGATGATCGCCTCAGAAGCGGCAATGGACAACGCCCGCGACGCAACCCAGATCCACGGCGGCTACGGCTTCATGAACGAATATCCGGTGGCGCGGCATTACCGCGACAGCAAAATACTCGAGATCGGTGAAGGGACGACCGAAGTGCAGTTGATGCTCATCGCGCGATCGCTGGGGCTGTCATGACGCGCGCCGGCGACGACGCTGAGCGAAGCGATGCGGAGCGGCACTCATGACGGAAGGCAAGTCGGTTGTGCAGCGCGGCTTGTGGTTTGAGGAATTCGAGATCGGCACGACTTATCTGCACCGGCCCGGCCGCACGGTCACCGAGGCCGACAACGTCTTGTTCACCACGCTCACGATGAACACCCAGTCGCTGCACCTCGACGCGGCCTGGGCCGCCGAACAGCCCGGCTTTCGGGGCGAGCGATTGGTGAACTCCATGTTCACCCTCTCCACGCTGGTCGGGCTGTCGGTGTCGCAGTTGACGCTCGGCACCATCGTGGCCAACCTGGGCTTCTCCGAGGTGTCTTTCCCCAAGCCCGTCTTCCACGGCGACACCCTCTACGCGGAGACGGTGTGTACGGGCAAGCGCGAATCGAAAAGCCGGCCCGGCGAGGGCATCGTCACCCTCGAGCACACGGGACGCAACCAGCACGGCGACGTCGTCGCGCGTGCCGTGCGCACCACGCTGGTGCAGATGCGCCCAAGCAACCGGGAGACCACGTGAACCTGCAGGCCGCTGGTCCCGGATGGCTGTTCTGCCCGGCCGACCGCCCCGAGCGATTCGCCAAGGCCGCCGCTGCCGCCGATGTGGTGATCCTCGACCTCGAGGACGGCGTGGCCGAGGCGGATAAGTCCGCGGCGCGCAAGGCGCTGCAGGAGACACCGCTGGACCCCGAGCGCACCGTGGTGCGGGTGAACGCGGCCGACACGGCGGAATACCCCCTCGATCTCGAAGCCCTGGCCGGCACCGCGTACACGACGGTGATGCTGTCCAAGACCGAATCGGCCGCGCAGGTGATGGCGCTCGCGCCACGCGAAGTGATCGCGCTGCTGGAGACGCCGCGGGGGGCGGTATTCGCCACCGAAATCGCGGCGGCACAGGGCATCGTGGCGCTGATGTGGGGCGCCGAGGACCTGGTCGCTATGCTCGGCGGTAGCTCCAGCCGAAAGGCCGACGGCAGCTACCGTGACGTCGCCCATCACGTGCGGTCGACCGCCCTGCTCACGGCGTCCACCTTCGGTCGGGTTGCGCTCGACGCGGTGCACCTGGACATCCTGGATCTCGACGGTTTGCGGCAGGAGGCCGAGGACGCCGTCGCGCTGGGCTTCGGCGGAACCGTGTGCATCCACCCGAGCCAGATCCCGGTAGTGCGCGAGGCGTATCGCCCCACCGACGAGCGACTGGACTGGGCACGACGGGTGTTGACGGCGGCGCGGTCCGAGCGCGGAGTCTTCGCGTTCGAGGGACAAATGGTCGACTCACCGGTGCTCAAACACGCGCACATGACGTTGCGCAGGGCGGGTGAGACCGTCCCTGAGTGACGGCTGCACGACCACCGGACGGGGCCCGGCGCCAAAGCGCGACACGCTGCGCCGTCTTCGCGATCAACCCGGTCTCTTCCCATTTGAGCGCATAATGGTGAGTACGTCAGTGTCGCGGCGAGCGAAGCCTTTCGGGTAACTGGCGATCGTCTCCGCTCGCGGTAGGTTCCGGCTGACCGTTTGCCGGGACCCGCTGTGGTCACGGGGCCACGGGCACCCGACGAGGGAGGCGTGTGGCGCAGATGTCTTCGACGCCGATGACTGTCGATCTCGAGCCGGTGCAACTCGTCGCGCCCGATGGTTCACCGACGTCCGAAAACCGCTACAGCCGTGAGCTTCCCGTGGAGACACTGAGCTGGCTCTACGAGATGATGGTGATCACCCGCGAGCTGGACGGCGAATTCGTCAATCTCAAGCGGCAGGGCGAGCTGGGGCTGTTCGCCTCCTGCCACGGTCAGGAAGCCGCACAGGTTGGCGCCGTGGCGTGCCTGCGCAAGACGGACTGGTTGTTTCCCCAATACCGGGAACTCGGAGCATTTTTGGTGCGCGGCATCCCGCCCGGACACGTCGGGGCCGCGTGGCGCGGAACCTGGCACGGCGGACTGGACTTCACCAAAAAGTGCTGCGCGCCACTGTCGATTCCGATCGGCACCCAGACCCTGCACGCCGTGGGCGCGGCGATGGCTGCCCAACGCCTGGGCGAGGATTCGGTGACGGTGGCCTTTCTCGGCGACGGCGCCACCAGCGTGGGAGACGTGCACGAGGCGCTGAACTTCGCGGCCGTGTTCAGCACGCCCTGCGTGTTCTTCGTGCAGAACAACCACTGGGCGATCTCGATGCCGATATCCAAACAGACCGCCGCACCGTCGCTGGCGCACAAAGCGATTGGTTACGGAATGCCCGGAATTCGGGTGGACGGCAATGACGTGCTGGCCTGCTACGCGGTGACGGCCGAGGCCGCCGCCCGGGCCCGCGCCGGCGGCGGCCCGACATTGATCGAGGCGGTCACCTATCGCTTGGCCCCGCACACCACATCCGATGATCCGAGTCGATACCGGACACAGGACGAAGTCGACCATTGGACGGCGCTGGAACCGATCGCGAGGTACCGCACCTACCTGCAAGGCCAGGGCCTATGGTCGGAACGGTTGGAGGAAAGGGTTGTTGGCCGCGCGAAGCGGATGCGGGCCGAATTGCGCGACGCGGTGTTCGACGCGCCCGACATAGACATCGACGAGGTGTTCACGTCGGTGTACGCCGAAATCACACCGGGACTACAGGCGCAGCGGCGGCAGCTGCGGGCCGAACTCGACCGAAGTGATTGAGAGGCGTTTATGACTCAGCTCGCTGATCGTCCGGCCGGCCATGACGAAACACTCACCGCGGCACTGCAGGACATCGCGCTCGGCGCTCAGTCGTTGACCATGGTCAAGGCGCTCAACCGCGCGCTTCACGACGCGATGGTCGCCGACGATCGGGTGCTGGTATTCGGCGAGGATGTCTCGGTGGAGGGAGGAGTGTTTCGCGTAACCGAGGGACTGGCCGCGGCGTTCGGCGAGAACCGCTGCTTTGACACGCCACTCGCGGAGTCCGCCATCGTCGGGATCGCGGTCGGCCTGGCGCTGCGCGGCTTTGTACCGGTACCCGAAATCCAGTTCGACGGATTCTCTTACCCCGCTTTCGATCAGGTGGTCAGCCACCTGGCGAAGTATCGCACCCGCACCCGCGGCGAAATCAACATGCCGGTGACGGTCCGCATCCCCTCTTTTGGGGGGATTGGTGCCGCCGAGCATCATTCGGATTCCACCGAGTCGTACTGGGCACACACCGCCGGCTTGAAGGTCGTGGTGCCGTCCAGTCCGGCTGACGCGTATTGGCTGCTGCGCCACGCGATCACCTGCCCGGACCCGGTCATGTATTTGGAGCCCAAGCGCCGGTATCAGCGACGCGGCCTGGTCGACTTCACCCGGCCCGAACCGCCGATCGGGCAGGCGATGGTGCGCCGGCCCGGCACCGACGTGACCGTCGTGACCTACGGCAGCTTGGTCAGCACCGCGGTCGGCACCGCCGAAGAGGCGCAGCGGCAACGTGGTTGGAGCCTGGAGGTCATCGATCTGCGGTCCCTGGTGCCACTGGACTTCGATACCGTCGCCTCATCGATCCACCGGACCGGACGCTGCGTGGTGATGCACGAGGGCCCACGAAGCCTAGGGTACGGAGCCGGTTTGGCCGCCCGCATTCAGGAGGAGTTGTTCTACGAGCTGGAGGCGCCGGTGTTGCGTGCGTGCGGATTCGACACCCCGTACCCGCCGGCGCGGCTGGAGAAGTGGTGGCTGCCCGGTCCCGACCGGCTATTGGATTGCGTCGAACGCGTGTTGGCGCAGCCATGAGCGACGGGCGGATCAAGTCGTTTCGGGTTCCCGACCTCGGCGAGGGACTGGAAGAAGTCACGGTGACGCAGTGGCACGTGGCGCTGGGTGACGATGTCGAGCTCAATCAGGTGCTGTGCACGGTGGAGACCGCCAAGGCCGAGGTGGAAATTCCGAGCCCGTACGCGGGGCGGATCGTCGAAAGGAACGGCGCCGAAGGCGATGTGGTCAAGGTGGGGGCAGTGCTGCTGCAGATCGACACGGCGGCGCTCAGCGGTGACCTGCCGGCGGTCGAAACCGCCGTGCCCACGCTGGTGGGTTATGGTGCCGACTCCGGCATCGACACCAGCCGGCGCCCCGCCCGTCCGCTCGCCGCTCCTCCGGCGCGAAAGCTGGCCAAAGAATTGATGGTGGACCTCAACTCGGTGCGGCACGCCGCCGGCGCCATCATCACCCGGGAGGACGTGCTGTCGGCGGCTCGTGGGAAGGGCAATGGCGCCGATGTTCGGCCAGTCCGGGGTGTGCAGGCCCGGATGGCCGAGAAAATGACTCTGTCGCACAAGGAGATCCCGGCAGCGAAGGTCAGTGTCGACGTCGGTTGCACCGAGCTGGTCCGACTGTCGGACCGGTTTTCGAGGGAGGAGACAATAACGCCCTTCGTGCTCGTGTTGCGATTGCTGGTCATCGCGTTGCGCCACAACGAGATATTGAATTCGACGTGGGTCGACTCGCCGCAGGGACCGCAGGTGCGCGTCGAGCATCGTGTGCACCTGGGCATCGCCGTGGCCACCGAACGTGGGCTGCTGGTCCCGGTCATCGCCGACGCCCACAGCAAGACGACCCGCGAACTGGCCGGCCGGGCAGCCGAGTTGATCGCCGGTGCGCGTACCGGCAGCCTGGAGCCGGGGGAGTTGCGGGGCTCGACGTTCACCGTGACGAATTTTGGGGCCCTGGGCGTGGACGACGGTGTGCCGGTGATCAACCATCCCGACGCCGCCATACTCGGCATGGGTGCGATCAGGCCGCGGCCCGTGGTCGTGGGCACCCAGATCGTCGCGCGCCCGACGATGTCGTTGACGTGTGTGTTCGACCATCGCATCGCGGACGGTGCGCAAGCGGCCCAATTCGTCTGCGAGTTAAGGGATCTGATCGAGTCGCCCGAAACCGCACTGCTGGATCTGTAGGTCTCGCCTTAGGAGTGTGGCGGTACGGCGCGCCACTGCCTACCTGCGTTGCGCTGCGGCCAAACGCTGTGCAAAGTCCGGTGATTGGATGGATTGGGACTGCGGCGCGAGCTCCGCGCGCATGGCGAGCTGATGTTGCTCGTTGTCCAGCGATCCGGGATTGACGGTGGCGCGCATGGTGGCTTTGGTCGCCAGCACCACGTCCCGCGGAGCCGCCGCCGGACCGGCGGCCAGCTCCAGCGCCGCAGCGACCGGATCCTCGGCTACGGTCAGCGCCAAGCCGTGCCGCACAGCGGCGTCGGCGTCGTAGCGCATCCCGAACAACAGGGCCGCCCGGGCGACCTGCGGGCCGACCGCCCGCTGCAGCATCCACGTCGCACCTCCGCCGGGGTGCAGCCCCAGCTTCTGGAATCGCGCGTCGAACACGGCCGCGGGTCCGGCGATGCGCACATCGGCCGCCAGGGCCAGATTCAGGCCCGCGCCCACCGCCGCGCCGTTGATGCCGCCGACCACCGGCTTGTCGCAGCGCTTGCGTATGGCGAGCAGGAAGTTGCCCACCCAGCCGATGTCGTCCAGCTGCGCGGCCATCTGGGTGCCGGGATGGTAGCG
>NZ_DASUHS010000149.1:0-27938 GCF_036273375.1 Mycobacterium sp.
GATGGAGTCGGCAGTTTTAACACGGTCCTGTCGGACGACATAGCGGTGTCATCTGTCATCTCACGGAAACCCATGGTTAAGGCGCGCGGGCGCGGATCGTAGCCCACACTCACCCCGAGCGCATCTTGCGGTTTTTGGCTAATTCGAGCGGGACGCGATGTCGTGGATTCAGCGGCGGCGCGCTAGATTCGCCGCCGGGCCCCCATAGCCCAATTGGCAGAGGCAGCGGACTTAAAATCCGCCCAGTGTCGGTTCGAGTCCGACTGGGGGCACACAGTTTGTGCTGGTCGTGGGTCTCGGTCAGTCGTTGGGTTGCACTTCCCCCGGCGTAACCCCGGCGGGCGGCGGGGTAGCGGCCGGGCGATCGGCGCGGTAGCTAACTCGGTGCTGAGTGCAGTCAGCCCACAGACGGCGTTTAGGCAACGGTTTCCTATAACCCGTTAGTTCAGGCGGCGCGCCCCGGTGCGGGTTCTGTCGTGCGGAAGTGCGACGATTCGACGCGTGGCGAAGAACAGGCTCTACTACGGCGACACCATTGACGTGCTGGGGCCGTACATAGCTGATGAGTCGGTCGATTTGACCTGCCTGGATCCGCCCGTGAATTCCAATCGCGACTACTCGGTCATCTTCAGCGAGGACAAGGTGAACGACGAGCCGAGCCAGGCGCAGATTCATGCGTTCGAAGACACCTTGCACTGGACTTACGTAACGAGATGACTGTCCACACCAAACGGCTCGCGCTGCTGACCCGGCGCGACCGCATCATGATCATGATCACGGTGATCGCGGCCGTGGCTGCCGGAGTCCTGCACTTCGCCCATGTGAATGCCGTGCTGGCGTTCATCGTGTCCGCGCTTGCGCTGGCCGCGCTGGCATCTTTGGTCGGCCGTTCGGTGGAGGCGCTCGGAGACCGGCTCGGGCCCAATGCGACTGGGATATTGCAGACGGCGCTGGGGAACCTGCCCGAGTTGTTCGTCATCCTGTTTGCACTCAAGGCGGGCCTTTACGGCGTGGTGAAGGCCACCATCGTTGGCTCGATTCTCTCCAATGTCCTGCTGGTTCTCGGGCTGGCATTCGTGGTCGGCGGAATCAAGCACGGCCGCCAGCGCTTCGCCGCGGCCGACGGACGTACCCTCGGGCTGATGTTCACCCTCGCGGTGTTCATTCTCGCCGTTCCCTCGCTCACCGCTGCGATACACACCCCGGCGGAATCGCACGAGCGGGCGGTGTCGGTGGTCGTCTCCATCGTCATGCTTGCGCTGTTCGCACTTTCGCTGCCGGCCACGCTCGGAAACCGGGCCCCTGACCCGGTGATACCCGCTGCGCATGAACCCTCCAGAGCGTCATCTCCCATTGTGGCCAGCCCTGATTCGGCCAAAGCCGCCAGTGCGGCGACAGCACACGGGGAGTGGCCGCTGTCGATGGCCATAGGCATGCTCGCCGTCGCCGGTATCGGCGCGGCCTTCGTGTCGGCGTGGTTCGTCGCCGCCCTGGAGCCGGCGATGCATGCAGCGGGTATCAACGAGGTTTTCGCCGGTCTGGTGATCGTGGCCATCGCCGGCAACGCGGTGGAGAATTTCGTCGGCATTCAGCTGGCCGCCAAGAACCAGATGGACTACGCGGTTCAGGTGATCCTGCAGTCGCCCGTCCAGATCGCGCTCACCATCGCCCCGATCGTCTGCCTGGCGGCGGCATGGCTCGGCCAGCCCGGTTTCGATTTGGCGTTCTCGCCGCTGCTGTTGGCGTCGATGATCATGTCGGCACTGGTCGCGGTATTGGTGACCTTCGACGGCGAGTCGACTTGGTTCGAGGGGGCAGTGCTCATCGCGCTATATGTCGCGATCGCCACGTCGTTCTGGTGGGGATGAGTGTCCCACTGGTCCGACAGTCCTTCGTCATCGCGTATCCCTCCTGGCGAATTCGCACTGAGCCTCGTCAGCAAACCTGATCTGACCCGGGGGTGATGGCGTCCGGTATCTGACGCCAGAACGTCCGAACAGCTTGGGCCGGAACAGGTACAAACGCCGAATAGCACGGACTTAAAATCCGCACATATCGGTTCGAGTCCGACTGGGGGCACCTCGTTTGGCCTGGTAGATGTATTTTCGGGGCGAATGGATCGGCCGCAACGGCAGGGCTCGGGGTGGCCACGCTAATCTCCCCGGCCGCCGCCGTTTCCCTTGCCGTGTCCTTTGCCAGGGCGTTGCACTGCTGGAGCCGAAGGCTGTTGCGGGGGCGGGGGTGGCGGCGACTCGGCGCTATTGAGGGGGACCGGCGCCGGCGTGCTGGTGGTCGCCGGTTCACCGGGTACGTGCGAGGACGACGCATCAAGCGCGAGTGCCAATGGGATGAGGATCAGCACTGCCAAGACCGCCAGGAGGCCCAACACCTTTCTCCTGCGGCTCGTCGTCGACGAGACCAGTGCCGGGAAGAAAGTGTTGGTCGGCGAGCCGGGAAACGGAACTTCCAGCAACTTGGTGACCGGGCGCGGCGGCGGGGCGACCGGCGCTGCGGCGGCCGCGGTACGACGGTGGTGCAGCGCGGCGCGCATCTCCTCTGCGCCAACGAACCGCTGTCGCGGGTCGTGCGCCATCGCGCGTTCGATCATCGTGATCAGGCTGGGTTCGACGTCGGGTCGCAGCCCGGCGAGCTGCGGTGGCCGGCCGTGCAGGATGGCACCGGCGAGCGCCGCCACATTCTCCTGTGGGAACGGGCGATGCCCGGCAAGTGCTTCATAGCCCACCACGCCGACCGCATAAAGGTCATCGGCTACACAAGCAGGTGCACCGGCGAGTCGCTCGGGGCTCAGATAAGCGATGGTGCCGAGAATGTGGCCGGTCAGCGTGTTGGTGGCGTCCGGAGTCTTGGCGATTCCGAAGTCTGCAACTTTCATGATTTCGCCGCCCGCGGTAAGCAGGATGTTTCCAGGCTTGATGTCGCGGTGCAGAATGGCGGCGCGGTGTGCCGCGGTCAGCGCGGCCAGGACGTTGTCGAGCATGGCGTGGACCCGCTCCTGCGACAGTGGACCGTGGCCCACCTCGTCAGCCAGGGTTTCGCCGGGCAACCGCTCCATCACGATGAACGGCCTGCCGTCATGCTCGCCACTGTCGTAGATCGCGACGATATTCGGATGGTTGAGGGCCGCGGCCGCGCGTGCCTCCGCGTCAAATCGGTTCCGCATGCCGCTCTGGGCGCTCACGGCCGGATCCAGCAGCTTGATCGCGATCGGTCGGCGCAGCCGGGTGTCCCAGCCGTCACAAACCTCGGCCATGCCACCATGACCCAGCCTGCCGCGCACCTCATAGCGGCCGGCGAGCAACGCGTGGGTGTCCATTCGCCCTGCTAACTCCGTGCCACTGCGGTCACAATCGTGCCCTCGATTACCCGAACAGCGACGGCTCAAAACGCTCACGCGCCCCACCCAGGCATCGACGGTGCCGGTCCGTTGGTGCTTCGACCGAGCGTCTTTTGCACGTCGTCGACGGTCTGGGCCACCGTGTCTGCCGAGATTTGCAGATCGGAACGAACCGAGCCGGCTTCCATGCGGGCGAATGTGGCAGGGGCAGTAAGTTCGTCGTACCGTTGCGCGACCTGCCACCGCGAAGGAGTAAGCGCCGAAGTGAGCGAAAATCCGCGGGGCGACGGCGTCTCCCGTCAATACGATCAGTGGGAATATCCGCCCCCGGTAACCGATCTCGCGGCGTGGACGACGAACCACTGGGACTGGTTCGACCCCTACTGGGCCCATCGGATGCTGTGGCCCAACCGGGAATACAAAGCGAACTTGGACATCCTCGTTGCGGGATGCGGCACCTTCCAGGCGGCCGTTCTGGCCTACATGAACCGCGGCGCCAAAGTCGTCGCGATCGACGTCAGCCAGTCTGCGCTGAATCACCATCGGCAGCTGAAAGACAAGCACGGCCTGGACAACCTGGAACTGCATCTGCTTCCGATCGAAGAGGTGTCGGCGCTCTCGCGCGACTTCGACCTCATCGTCGCCAGCGGCGTCCTGCACCACATAGCCGAACCGCTTTCCGGGTTGACGGCGCTCGGCCAGTGTCTGCGCCGAGACGGGGTACTGGGCGTCATGCTCTACGCGAAGTACGGCCGGATCGGCGTCGACATGCTCGAATCGGCGTTCCGCGACCTCGGGCTGTCGCAGGACGCCGCGTCGGTGCAACTGGTCGTCCAGGCGATCGCGGCGCTACCGGCCGACCATCCGGTCCGCTCCTACCTGCAGGCTGCGCGGGACCTGATGTCCGAGGGTGCGCTCGTGGACACCTTTTTGCATGCCCGCCAACGCAGCTACACCGTCGACGAATGCCTGAATCTGGTCGACTCGGCCGGACTGGCGTTCCAGGGCTGGATACGTAACGCGCCGTATTACCCGCACGACTTCGTGGCGCCGGCGAGCCAGTTCCAGTCGGTCGTCAACCAGCTGCCCGACACCAAACTGTGGTCGGTGATGGAGCGGCTGCAACCGGCGAACGCCACCCATTTCTTCCTCGCCTGCCGCCCCGAACGCCCGAAAGAGGATTATGCGATCGACTTCTCGGCGGCGGCTTGCTTCGACTACGTCCCGCTACTGCGCACGGCCTGCCTGTTGTCCGGCGAGACGATTCACCTGCCCGGCGCGACGCTGAAGCTCAATCCGGCCCAGCTGCCCTTCGTCCAGCACATCGACGGCCGTCGCACGATCAAAGAGATCATCGATCGCGTGGCGCAGCGCGGCGGTGTCAGAGCGCAAGACGGGGAACGCCTGCAGCAATTCGGGCTGACGCTGTTCCGCTCGCTGTGGCGTCTCGACTTCGTGGCGATGGCGCTGAACACGACGCCACCTGGGTAGCCCGGCACCAGATATCGGTTGCGTCACAACATCTTTGACAGAAATGCGCACCGTCGCCGGCGGCCGTCTCGCGGCGCGGACCAATACTTTGGGCCTGCCGCCGACGACACCGCAAACCGCCATCCATACACTGACCCAGCATGGGCATGCTGTTCGGCCTCGCGCCGTGGATCGTGTATTGGGTACTCGTCGGTAATGTTCCGTTCGCCGCGGCCGTGCTGGTCGCGCTGGCAATCGCCGCCGCCAGCCTGGGCCTGGGGGGCGTGGTGGGCAGGAAGTGGCAGTTCTTTGATTTTGCTTCCGTCGCAGTGCTTTTGGTTCTCGCTGTCTTAGCCTTCAGGCTCAGTGATTCGTTCCTCGAGCGGTGGATCCTGCCGCTGAGCAACGCCGGGATCTTCCTGGTGACGCTGATCGGGGTGCTGGTCGGCAAGCCCTTCGTGGCCGAGTTCGCCGCGGCGGAACAAGCTCCCGACGTCATCAAAACCAAGCTGTTCGGCCGGATCGTCAAGGTCCTCAGTTGGCTATGGGTCGCGACGTTCGCCGGGATGACGGTGTCGTCAGTGATCCCGTCGATCGTGGAAGGCCCCGCCGGCCCCTCCGGCCCCTCCGGGACCACCGCCGCCTTGATGCTCGACACCAAGACCCCGCTGTCGTTTCTGTGCTACTGGATCATTCCTTTTGGGCTGCTGGGGCTCGCGGCGGTCGCGTCGCGACTGCTGCCCGATCGGATGCTGGTCGGAATCGACGACCTCGCGCGGGAAACCTCGTTTGTCGCCTACGACGAAGCAACCATCGATGAGCTCTACTTCCTGGCCACCGAACACGCCAACCGTGAGGCCGGGCCCGGCAAGGAGGCCTACGCCGTCAAGGTCGGCGGGATGGGAACTCCGTTGACCGGAGACGAGTCCCGAAAGTCGTGGCCCTCGACCTACAAGGTGCGCGACAAGCGGCGCTGAACCCCCACCGCGGTTGGGCTACGTTGGTTCTCGGCGGAGCGACCCCGACCTGCCGGAGCGCTCCGCATCCGGGTGGGCACATCGGGAGTGCCCACCGGAGCGGAGAAAGGGAGTCGTGATGAACGCACCCAGCGCAGACGCCATCCGCGCAGAAACGATCACCATCACCGGCCACGGCCGCGACGAGATCGAGGCATACCAGGCCGTGCCGCTCGCGCAGGGCTCGCGGGGCGGCGTCGTGTGGATCCACCACATGCCCGGATACGACCGGGAAACCAAGGAGTTCGTCCGCCGGCTCGCCGTCAGCGGCTACAACGCCGTGGCGCCGAACCTCTACTCGCGGGAAGCCCCGGGCGCCGCGCCCGATGACGCGGCCGCCGCCGCGCGGGCCGCGGGCGGGGTGCCGGACGAACGGTTGGTCGGCGACGTCGCGGGCGCGGTGGAGCACCTGCGCACGTTGGCCGGTGCCAACGGCAACTTCGGTGTCATCGGGCACTGCTCGGGCGGACGGCACGCGTACCTGGCGGCCTGCTCGCTGCCGTTCAATGCGGCGGTGGACTGCTACGGCGCCTTCATCGTCGAGGATCCGCCGGAGGGCATGCCCAAAGCCATGAAGCCGATCCTTGACTTGGCCGGAAACCTCAGCTGTCCGCTGCTGGGCCTGTTCGGACTCGACGACCGGTTCCCGGACCCCGCCGCGGTGGCCACGCTGGACGCCGAGCTCAACAAGCTGAACAAGCCGCACGAGTTCCACTCCTACGAGGGCGCGGGTCACTCGTTCTTCTCTGTCGACCGGCCGGCGTACCGGCCGGAGGCCGCGGTAAACGGCTGGCAGCGCATCGACGAGTTCTTCGCCACCTACCTGAAAGGCTAGGCGCCGGCCATGTGCACCTACCTCACCGAGCATGTCGAGATCGACGGCAGCGGCAAAGGCGCGACGGGATGGTTCGGCGCCAACCGCGCGACGGTGTATGTCGATCACCCTGTCCACGCGCCCTACGGCCACACCGTCAACATCGACGTGATCAATCCGCAGCTCGGCCCGTCGGCGCGGGTAGCCCTGGAATTGACCGAGGAGAGCGCGCTCGCGCTGGCCGACGCCATCCGGAAGGCCATCGGGCACGCACCGGCCGGACTGGCCTCCAAGGATCAGTAGGTCAGCGATGACTGCCGAAACCGACTACCCGCAGATGGCCGCCGCGCGGGGCAGGATCGAACCCGCCCCGCGGCGAGTCCGTGGTTATCTCGGCGATGCCCTGGTCTTTGACACCACCGCCGCCCGGTACGTGTGGGAAGTGCCGTATTACCCGCAGTACTACATCCCGCTCGACGATGTCCGTTCCGAATTCCTGCACGACGAAAACCATTCCCAGAAGGTGCAATTCGGCCCGTCGCGGCTGTACTCCCTGGTCGGCGCCGGCCAGACGCACGAGTCCGCCGCACGGGTATTCGACGCCCACGGCGACGGCCCGCTGGCCGGTACCGTGCGGTTCGAGTGGAATCCGTTGCGCTGGTTCGAAGAAGACGAGCCGATCTACGGTCACCCGCGCAACCCGTATTCGCGCGTCGACGCCCTGCGTTCGCACCGGCACGTCCGAGTCGAACTCGACGGAATTACCTTGGCAGACACCAATTCTCCCGTTTTGCTGTTCGAAACAGGTTTGCCGACAAGGTATTATATCGATCCGACGGATGTCGCCTTCGAGCACCTGGAACCCAGCGCGACGCAGACGCTGTGTCCCTACAAAGGAGTAACGTCAGGGTATTGGTCGGTGCGAGTGGGTGCTCCAGATGAGCAAGTCTTGCGCGAGGACCTGGCGTGGACCTACCACTATCCGCTTCCGTCGGTCGGACAGATTGCCGGTCTCATCGCGTTTTACAACGAGAAACTCGACATCGCCGTCGACGGGGTGAGGTTGGCGCGGCCGCAGACGCAGTTCAGCTAGCGTCGGCGCGCCCGGGCGATGTGATCTATCCCTCGTCTGCCGAAAAACCTGAGAATTCCTTACTTCTGCGCCGATAGCGCCCTCACTTGGGCTGTTAGCGGCGCGAGCGAAATCCGCCGGAAGCGGGTTTGCCTGACTTTCGCTACGGGTAAGCGACTGCGATACAGCGTGATTGAAGTCTGAGCAGAACCTGAGTGCGCGGAGTGACGTAGCTAACGTCGAGCGCTTCGAACTGCGGTGGGGCGATTTTTGGCCAGTAGACTACCGAAAACGAGTCTCGTCAGCGCCTTTCGGTGCTGAAAGCCGGTGAATCCGGAGGCCAATCCGCCGCACACGTATCGGCGGCTTCTCCTCCGCGCCGACAAACACAGCAAAGGCGGTGCCAGCGTGAACGATGTGAACGGCCCTACGGCCGCGCACGACGATCGAGACGGCCGAGTTTTCGAGTTCGACACCACCTCGGTGGTGCGAGTCCCGTTGCACAACGGTCCGATCAGCGATATCGACATCAGCCCCGACGGGCGCCGGCTGGTCGTAGCCAATTGCGGCCGCGACATGGTTTCGGTCATCGACGCCAACACGTGTCGTGTCTCGAGCACCGTCACCGGGCTGGCCGAACCGTTCGCGGTCGCCATGAGCAGAGCCGACTCCAACTATGCCTATGTCAGCACCGCGACCGCCGGCTATGACGCCATCGAAGTCATCGACGTCGTCACGAACTGGCGTATCGCCACGCACAAGCTCACGAACAGTGTGAGCGACCTGGCGGTGAGCCCGGACGGAAAGTATATTTACGCCAGCCGGAACGCGGTTCGCGGCGCCGATGTGACGGTGCTGGACACCACCACCGGTGAGCTCGAGGTCATCGACCTGGCGACCGCGCCGGGAACCACCACCGCATGCGTGCGGATCAGCGTCGACGGACGCCGGCTGTATGTCGGCATGAACGCCCCGACCGGTGGCAGTCTCGCCATGATCGAGACCCGTACGCGATCCGGCAATCGCCGGGTCGGCGGCCGGTCGCGCGTCGTCGGCGTCGTCGATCTCGGTCTGCCCGTCCGCGATGTGGCGCTGAGCAACGACGGCGGCACGGCGTACGTGGCGAGTTGCGATCCGGTCGCGGGCGCGGTGCTCGACGTGGTCGACACCCGGGTCAACAAAATCGTCGGCACCCACAAGGTTCCGGAGGTCACCGGCCCGCTCACGCGGATGACGCTCAGTCGTGACGGCGCGCGGGCCTACCTGGTCAGCGACGACCGCATCACGGTGTTGAGCACCCACCAGCAGGATGTCGTCGGCGAGGTCACGGTGTCCAAGCACCCGTCGTGCGTGGTGGAGAGCCCCGACGGCGGCCATCTCTATGTCGCCGACTACTCCGGTGTGGTCACCGCGGCGCGGATCGCCTCGACGGCACCAACGCAGAACCACCGTGGCGCGAACGACTGGGACCTGTCGGTCGCCGGCTGGCTGCCGGAGCTCTCGGAGTGGGAACCGGTCCTGGCCTAGCCCCCGCCGGAGCGGGTTGGCGCGCGCAGCGATGCACACTCGACTAAAACGTGCTGACACCGAAAGCGACGCCGGCCGAACGGGATCCACATAATCGGGCGCCGACCCGATGGGATGCTGATACTCTCGCCGATTTCAGGCTTAGGGTAAGAGTCGGCCGACGGCACATGAGGTGCCGCGCCGAGACTAAGGCGGTAGATCAGTGGATGGCACGATGCAGGACTTTCCGTTGACCGTCACCGCGATAATGCGCCATGGCTGCACGGTGCACGGGGCACGGACCGTCACCACCGCTACCGGGGATGGCTACCGGCGCACGACCTACCGCGAGCTGGGCCAGCAGGCCGCGCAATTGGCGAATGGCTTGCGCCGGCTCGGCGTCACGGGTGATCAGCGCGTGGGCACCTTCATGTGGAACAACGCTGAGCACCTCACCGCATACCTTGCGTTGCCGTCGATGGGTGCCGTGCTGCACACCCTCAACATTCGCCTGTTCCCCGAGCAGATCGCCTTCGTCGCCAACGAGGCCGAAGACCAGGTGGTGCTGGTCGACGCCGCACTGGTCAAATTGCTCGCACCCGTGCTGCCCGACCTCAAGACCGTGCACACCGTAATCGTGGTCGGCGACGACACCGAGTCGCTGCAGGGGTCGGGTAAGACCGTGCTGCGCTACGCCGACGTCCTCGACGGCGAGTCCACGGAGTTCGACTGGCCACACATCGACGAGCACTCCGCGGCCGCGATGTGCTACACCAGCGGCACCACCGGCAACCCGAAAGGCGTTGTCTACAGCCACCGTTCGAGCTTTCTGCACACCATGGGTGCGTGTACCACCAACGGGATCGGCGTCGGGTCCACCGACAGCGTGCTGCCCGTCGTGCCGATGTTCCACGCCAACGCCTGGGGGCTGCCGTACGCGGCGTTGATGGCCGGCGCCGACTTGGTGTTGCCCGATAGCCACCTCGATCCTCCGTCGGTGGTCCGGATGGTCGAGGACTTGAAGCCCACCGTGACCGGCGCGGTGCCGACCATCTGGAACGGGGTCCTGCACCACCTCGAGGACGACCCCGACCACGACATGTCCTCGCTGCGGTTGGTCGTCTGCGGCGGCTCGGCCGTCCCGATCTCGCTGATGCGCACCTTCGAGGAAAAGCACGACGTACAGATCCGGCAGCTCTGGGGTATGACGGAGACCTCGCCGCTGGCGACCATGGCGTGGCCCCCGCCGGGTACCAGTGAGGACCAGCACTGGGCCTTCCGCGGGACTCAGGGCCAGCCGGTCTGCGGGGTGGAGATGCGCATCGTCGACGACGAGGGACAGGTGCTGCCCAACGACGGCAACGCCGTCGGTGAGGTCGAAGTCCGCGGACCGTGGATCGCAGGCGCGTACTACCTGGGCCGCGACGAATCGAAGTTCGACTCCGGCTGGCTACGCACCGGCGACGTGGGCCGCATCGACGAGCGAGGATTCGTCACCCTGACCGACCGCGCCAAGGACGTCATCAAATCCGGTGGGGAATGGATCTCCTCGGTCGAGTTGGAGAACCTCTTGATCGGCCACCCGGATGTGGTGGAGGCCGCCGTCGTCGGTGTTCCCGACGAGCGCTGGGAGGAACGGCCGCTCGCGGTGATCGTGGCCAAAGAGGGCGCATCGGTGACCGCCGACCAGTTGCGAACCTTCCTCGCCGACAAGGTTGTTCGATGGTGGCTGCCCGAACGGTGGACCTTCATCGACGAGATTCCGCGCACCAGTGTCGGCAAGTACGACAAGAAAACCATTCGGTCGCGATACGCCGAAGACGAATACCAGGTGGTCGAGGCGCGCTGAGCTGAAAGGCTTTACACCAGTGGCACATTCGCTCGTCGTCGACCAATCCCTGATCGCCCCGGTCGCGGTCCAGGACGCTTTCCACCGGACGCTGCCGGTCCCGCTCCCGACACTTTTTCACCGCTGGTACGGCCCGTTCCCGCCGATCAAGGAGGTGCGCGGGCAGACCGGCGCCTGGGACGCGGCGGGCCAAACGCGCGTCGTGCACCTGGCCGGCGGTGCCAGCATGCGCGAGGAACTGACCAGTGTCGACCCGCCACGGTCGTTCGGCTACCGGCTCTCCGAGGTCACCGGCCCGATGGCGCTGCTGGTCGACCACGTCATCGGCGAATGGATCTTCGCCCCGGCCGCTGGCGGCACCGAGATCACCTGGCGCTGGGACATCCGCCCGCGCTCGGCGCTGACGGCCTGGGCGCTGCCGGTCCTGGGCAGGATGTGGAAGAGCTACGCCCGCCGGGCGCTGCGCGATCTGTCGGCCTTGCTGACGGGCTGACCCTCGACCGCTAGCGTGGACAGCCATGTGCCGACTGTTTGGCCTGCACGCCGGGACGCACGCGTGCACCGCAACGTTCTGGCTGCTGGATGCGCCGGACAGCCTGGCCAAACAGAGCAGAAGGAATCCGGACGGCACCGGCCTGGGTGTCTTTGACGAGCACGCCCTGCCGCACCTGTACAAGGAGCCGATAGCGGCCTGGCAGGACGCCAAATTCGCGACCGAGGCGCACCGGATGACCGGCACGACCGTCATCGCCCATGTCCGCTACGCGACCACCGGGTCGCTCGACATCCGCAACACCCACCCGTTTTTGCAGGACGGGCGGATCTTCGCGCACAACGGCGTCCTCGAGGGATTGGACGTCATCGACGAGAGGCTGCGTGAGGTCGGCACCGACGATTTGGTGTTGGGCGACACCGACTCCGAGCGGGTCTTCGCGTTGATCACCGCCTCGATCCGGGCGCGCGACGGCGACATCACCGCCGGCCTCATTGACGCCATGCGATGGCTCGCCGAGCACGCTCCGATCTATGCGGTCAACGTGCTGCTGAGCACGGCCACCGACATGTGGGCGCTGCGCTACCCGCAAACCCACGAGCTCTACGTGCTGGACCGATCCGACGGTGCAGCCTCGGGCGAGCCCGAATTCGACTTGCACACCTTGCGAATCCACGCCCGCTCGGAGCATCTGTGCACCCGGCCGTCGGTCGTGTTCGCTACCGAACGGATGGACGGCGACACCCGGTGGCGCCTGCTCGAGCCGGGGGAGCTGATTCACGTCGACGCCAGGCTGCAGGTCACCCGCGATCTGATACTGCCCGACCCGCCCAAGCACCTGCTGCGCCGCGAGGATCTCAGCGTGCCGGTGGAGGACTCGCAGCACGCGCTGCCGAGCACCCGGCGGTCGGCCTGACGCCGTTTGGCAGAGTTGGTGAGCGTGACGAACAAACGCGCCCTGGTGTTGGCCGGTGGAGGGATAGCGGGAATCGCCTGGGAGACAGGTGTTCTGCGTGGCATCGCCGACGAGTCGCCGGTGGTGGCCCGGCTGTTGGCCGAGTCGGACGTGCTGGTCGGGACATCGGCGGGGTCGGCCGTCGCCGCCCAGTTGAGCAGCGGCCACACCCTGGACGAGCTGTTCGACCGGCAGGTCGCCGAGTCGTCCGCCGAGATCGATTCCGGGGTCGACGTCGAGACCATCACCGAGCTGTTCCTGACTGCCCTGGGTGAGCCGTATGAAACGACGCTGGACAAAACCCGGCAACAGATGCAGCGCATCGGTGCTGTTGCGCTGGCCACCGAGACCGTTCCCGCGCCGGTGCGCCGCGACGTCATCGCGCGCCGCTTGCCGTCGCACCACTGGCCGGACCGGGCGCTGCGGCTCACCGCGATCGACGTCGCAACCGGCGAATTGACCGTGTTCGACCGCGCCTGGCGCGTCGACCTGGTCGATGCCGTCGCGGCCAGCTGCGCGGTGCCGGGGGCGTGGCCGCCGGTGACGATCGCGGGCCGCCACTACATGGACGGCGGGGTCGCCAGTTCGGTCAACCTCGTGGTGGCCGCCGACTGCGCGACGGCGGTGGTGCTGGTGCCCTCGGGCGTCGATGCGCCGTCGCCGTTCGGTGCCGGGCCGGCCGCCGAGGTCTCCACGTTTCCGGGCGCGGCTTTCGCCGTCTTCGCCGACGCCGAGTCGCTGGCCGCCTTCGGGCCCAACCCGCTGGACCCCGGCTGTCGCATCCCGTCTGCCCTGGCCGGACGCGAGCAGGGCCGCCGCGAAGCCGCGGCCATCGCCCGCTTCCTGGGGGTGTGACAGCGCTTGGCGCCACAAACGATTTGAGCGCCGCTCAGAGCTCGGTCGCGGGTGGGAAATCCGGGTCGTCCTCGGCTTCCAGGGCGTCCAGCGCCTCGTCCGCCAGCGCGCGGCCGGCGGCAATCACCTCCACCGCCCGGTGGAATTCCAGGGCCCGGCAGGTCGACCGGGGGACCTCAATGTGCAGGTCGGGTGGGTAGACGGCCAGCGTGTGGCGCGCCAGCGCGGCCTGGGCGATGTCGATGGTCCGGTTCATCACTTCGAAGCTGCCCAGTTTCGGCACGTCGGTTCCCACACCGGGCAGTTCGGCGGCGGCGTCCCCGGTCGCGGGCTGCTCGTCGTCCGGGGTGTCCGACCAGCCGTCCGATTCGCCGGCCGGCCCGCCCAATCTGCTCAGCACCGCCCGCGCGGTCGGCCGATCGAGCAGCGAACGGGCGGCTGTTGTGTCGAGCAGTGCGGAGGTGCTGCGCACCATGCGGGTCAACCATTCGACGGTGGCCCCCGGCTCCGGTTCGCGGTTGGTGATCGCCTCGCTGCCCGACAGGCTCACCGCGATGGTCAGGTCGGCATTGACCGCGGCGAGCGGAGCCATCGGCAGCGGATCCAGGATGCCCCCGTCGGCGAGCAGCCGCCCGTCGACCGCGTGCGGTGCGATCACCCCGGGGATGGCGATGGACGCCCGGATCGCCTCGTCGAGGGGGCCGCGCTGAAACCACACCGACTTGCCCGTCAGCAGGTCGGTCGCCACCGCGGTGTAGGGGATGGGCAGTTCTTCGATGGCGACCGGGCCCAGGATGTCGCGCACCGCGTCCAAGATCTTGCCGGCCCGCATCACACCGGCCGCGCTGATGGACGGGTCCAGCAGCCGCAGGATGGTGCGCTGGGTCAGCGACTTCGCCCATTCGGCGAACTCGTCGAGCCGCCCGGCCGCCTGCAGCCCGCCGACCAGCGCACCCATCGACGAGCCGGAGAGGCCGACGATGTCGTAGCCGCGCGCCGCAAGGGCCTCGATCACCCCGATGTGGGCGTAGCCGCGGGCGCCACCGCTGCCGAGCGCGAGTGCCACCCGGGTCGGTTCTGATCGACGCGGAATTTCGTCAGGCACCCCTCCATTTTGCGCGGCGGAGGTTCGTCAGCGGGCGGCGCGGGCACTTTTTATCAGCCGTGATCCCAATTGCGCGGTTGCGAAGAATCCCGAGGCGCGGCGCTAGCCGCATTCGTTGCTCGCGGCCGCCCGGGCGGCGACGATCACGGCGGCCTGCCGGGCCGGCGTCAACGTCGACCAGGGCGCGTTCCAGCTGCCCGCGGTGCCCGACGGGGACGCCTGAATCATCGACAGATACGGCTCGAACAGCGACGCACCGGACTTGGGCTGCGCGTCCATCCACTCGTGCGCGGCGTGACAGGCCTGGTAGTACTCCTCTTCGGTCGAGTCCGCGGGGACGTCGACCCTGGTCGTCACACCGGCGGGGGACAGTCCGACGGAGCCCGGCGGCGCCGAAGCCGGGCCATTGGGAATGCCGGATTGGCGCGCCGATGGGGACGACGGCGCACCGTTGTGGGCACCGTGCGAGCACCCCGTGACCGCCAGCACGGCGGCCGCGGCGACAACCGCGCACCATCGCCGGGACCGATCACCGCTGAAGCGCACGGTCCCAATCTATGCAACACTGGCGGCCGTGATGGAGCGCTTCGGATTTTGCGAGTGTTGTCGGCCGTAACACGCCGCCGCTTGTCCAATCCGTTTTCGCGTGAAAGTTCCCACTGTGACTTTGCCCCTTGCCGGGCCTGCGCCCGTCGCCACCGCGGTTCCCCCGCGCCCGCGAGCCGTCTCCGCCCCGTCCTCCGGTCCCACCCGGCTGCGAGTGCCCGACCTGCTCTACGCCACCGACCAGGCCGCCGACGACGTGCTCAGCGGGCGCTGCGACCACCTGTTACCCGAGGGCGGCATACCCGAGTCGCGGCGCTGGTTCACCCGCATCCACGGCGACGAGGAACTCGACGTCTGGCTGATCAGCTGGGTGCCCGGCCAGGCCACCGAGCTGCACGACCACGGTGGTTCGCTGGGTGCGTTGACCGTCATTTCCGGATCGCTGAACGAATACCGTTGGGATGGTAAAGCTTTGCGTCGCCGGCGGCTCGACGCCGGCGATCAGGCCGGATTTCCGTTGGGCTGGGTGCACGACGTGGTCTGGGCACCGCGGCCGGTCACGGTGCCCGTTTCCCTGCCGGTCGCGGGGGCGGCTGGCGTCGCCGCCGCGCAAGTGCAGCCGACCCTGAGCGTGCATGCCTACTCGCCGCCCCTGACGGCGATGTCGTACTACGGGATCACCGACCGCAAGACGTTGCGCCGCGAACGCACCGAACTGACCGACCAGCCGGAAGGATCGCTATGAGCCGCATCGACGTCGTCTTGAGATCCGCACGGCGCCGATATCGCCGCCTGCCTGCCGTCGAAGTGCCCGACGCGCTGCGGCGCGGCGCGGTGCTGGTCGACATCCGGCCGCAGGCCCAGCGCTTTCGCGAGGGTGAGGTGCCTTGCGCGCTGGTGATCGAACGCAACGTGCTGGAGTGGCGCTGCGATCCCACCAGCGAGGCCAAGCTGCCCGAGGCCGTCGGCGACGACGTCGAATGGGTGATCCTGTGTTCGGAGGGCTACACGTCCAGCCTGGCGGCCGCCGCGCTGCTGGACATCGGCCTGCACCGTGCCACCGACGTCATCGGCGGCTATCACGCGCTGGCCGGCGCCGGCGTGCTGCGCGAGCTGGCCGGGGGCCGGGCCGATCCGGTGTTCGCGGACACCGGCGGCGCCGCCCGCCGCTGGATCTAAGTCGTCTCGTCGGAGTGCAGCAGCGGACGCAATTTAGCGGTCTTGTCCGGCGTCCAGCCGGGCGGTGGCAAGACGGCCGCCCAGCCGTCGGCGACGTCGGCGACGTAGCGGTGGCCATGCCCGTCGGGTACGTCCACCGCCACGGCCATGTCGGCCGAAACCTGTAGGAATGTGACGACCGGAATCCAGCGCGTCTGGGGCAGCACGTCATAACCGCGCGGTTCGCTCAGCCAGTCGGGCTTGCTGAACAACAGGTCCGGCGTCCACCAGGCGATCGGATCCGACGCGTGCTGCAAATAGACCACCCGCGGGTGATCCCACGGCGCGTTGGGGCGTGTCAAATCCTTTGCGCGAGCAACGAATCGGACATACCGACCGTCCTGGTAGATCGGTAACCACTCCGGCGATCCGGCATCACGCGTCGACGTCAAATCGGTCCAGATGGTGTTTTGGAACGTCGGCCCGCTGAACAGGGCACCGTCGGTGCGGGCCAGCACATTGTTCAGGCTCATGAATGGCGCCTCGCCGCCGAACGAGCCCAGGCTTTCACCGAATACGACGAGTTTAGGGCGCTGGGCCTCGGGCATCTGGCGAATCAGCTTGTCGACGGCCTCGAAGAGCGCTTGTCCGGCGTGCCGGGCGTTCTCCTTGTCCACCAGGAACGACAGCCAGCTCGGCAGGAACGAATACTGCATGCTCACGATCGCCGTGTTGCCGTCGTACATGTATTCCAGCGCCGAGGCTTCCGCCTCGTTGATCCAGCCGGTACCGGTGGAGGTGCCCACCGCGACGACGGGGCGCTGCAATCCGCCGGCGCGCTGCAGCTCACGAGCGGCGAGTTCGGCGGTCGCGGTGATGCCGTCGGCGGAGTTCAGCCCGGCGTACGCTCGGATCGGCTCCGTCGCCGGCGCTCCGTTGAACTTGGTCAGATCGTCGACCCTGGGACCGCCTTCGACGAAGATACGCCCCTGGTGGCCAAGGGATTCCCACGACACCAGCGACTCGGGACCACCGGAGCGCAGCGGGGTCTTCGGTGGCGCGCTATCGGGGTTCATCTCCTCGTTGGCCGAGGCGAAGGTGTCGTTCATGGTGCGCATGGCGAACTTCAGCACGACACCGTTGAGCACGGCGACGGTCAGGACCACCAAGGTGATGACCACGATGGTTGCCGAGAGCCGAAACGGGACGAACCGGTCCACCTGACCCACCAGAAAGCGGACCAGCCAGCGGACGAACTGGCCTATTTCGACCACCGTGAACAGCACGACCAGAGACAAGACTCCCGACAGCGGATAGTCATACCAATTCAAATGTGCGACGCCCATCAGGTCGCGCACGTCGTCTTGCCACACGTGGAACCAGATCGCCATGAGTACCTGGCCCACCACGCCGATCGGGATCAGCACCTTCCATGCCCAGCGTGGCGGCGGCGGGCTGTGATCCTTTTCGCGCATGAACCGCACCAGCCAGACCGAGAAGACCCCCAGCCCATAGCCGATGGCGCCGGAGAGCCCGCTGACCAGCCCCTGGAACGAGGGGCCGCGCGGCAGCAACGAGGGAGTCAGCGAAAGCCAGATGAAGATCACGCCGACCGTGGTGCCGGTGAACGTGTAATGCCGCACCCACCAAGGCTTTTCGGTCCACGGCAGGGTGGGCGCCGCGCGCCCGAACCGTGGTGCGGGTGCCGGCTGCGGTGCGACGCCCGGCTCGGCCGGCGCGGCCTCCTCGACGTCGTCCGCCGGGGGGTGATCTGCCTCGGTGTGTGTCGCGGAAGTCGGTTCGCTCATCCAAACGTCCTAGCGGTGGGTGAAGTTCGGCGGGCGCTTCTCGACGAAGGCCGCCATCCCTTCGGACTGATCCTCGGTCGCGAAAGTCGAGTGGAACAGCCTGCGCTCGTACAGAAGTCCCTCGGCCAGCGTGGACTCGAACGCGCGGTTGACGGCCTCCTTGGCCATCCTGGTCGCCGACCGCGACATCTGCGAAATGGTGGTCGCGACGGCTTTGGCCTCGGTCAGCAGGTCGTCGCCGGGCACCACTCGCGAGACCAGACCGCTTCGTTCGGCTTCTTCGGCGCCGATGGTCCGGCCGGTCAGGATGAGGTCCATGGCCTTGGCCTTACCGATGGCGCGAGTCAGCCGCTGCGAGCCGCCCATGCCGGGCAGCACACCGAGTTTGATCTCGGGCTGGCCGAATTTCGCTGTGTCGGCGGCGATCAGCACATCGCACATCATGGCGAGCTCGCAACCGCCACCTAGTGCGTGTCCGGCCACCGCGGCGATCGTCGGGGTGCGGACCGCGGCGAGCTTGCTCCAAGGCGCGAAGAAGTCGGCGCCGAAGGCATCGGCGAACGTCAGCTCCGCCATCTCCTTGATGTCGGCGCCGGCGGCGAACGCCTTGGCCGAGCCGGTGATGATGATCGCCCCGATGCCGGGATCATCATCGAAATCCGCTGCCGCGCAGGTGACTTCGTTCATCACCTGAGTGTTCAGCGCGTTGAGCGCCTTCGGCCGGTTCAGGGTGATGATGCCGACACGCTCTTCGCGCTCGACGAGGATGGTCTCGTAATCTGTCTCTGTCATCCAAACCGCCTTTCTAGAAGCTCAAGTCGTCGTCGACCGGGGTGAAATACGCCTCGACGTCGGCCGCGGTGACTGCGGGCAGCTGCGCCGGTGACCATTTCGGATCGCGATCTTTGTCGATCAGCTGCGCGCGAATGCCCTCCACCAGATCGTGCGAGCGCAACGATGCCGAGGACACCCGATAGTCCTGCAGCAGAACGTCTTTCAGTGTTTCGAATTTGGCGGCGCGGCGCACCGCCTCCAGGGTCACCGACAGCGCGATCGGGGAGCGGGTGGCGATCAAGTTGGCGGCATCGTTGGCCGGGCCGGCTTCGTGCCCGCGCAGCGCGGCGAGGATGTCCTCAACGGTGTCGCCGGCAAAGCACTCGTCTATCCACTTGCGTTGCGCGGCAAGCTCACTGGGCGGTGGTTCGACGGCGTACTTGTCGAGTGCCGTGTCGACGCCGTCGGTGACCACCGCACGGCGGAGCGCCTCGACATCCCCGTGCGGTACGTAGTGGTCGGCAAAACCCATGGCAATGGCGTCGGCTCCGGAGAACGGTGCCCCGGTCAACGCGGAATGCAGACCCAGCCCGCCGGGAGCCCGAGACAGCAGATAGACGCCGCCGACGTCGGGGATGAAGCCGATGCCGACCTCGGGCATGGCGATCTTGGAGGTATCGGTGACCACCCGGGTGTTCGCGTGCGCGCTGACACCGACGCCACCACCCATCACGATGCCGTCCATCACCGCCACATACGGCTTGGGGAACTCGGCGATCTGCGCGTTGAGCAGATACTCGTCGCGCCAGAAGCGTCGCGCCTCGACCCCGTCCTTGCGCGCGCTGTGGTAGATCGAGACCACGTCCCCGCCGGCACACAGTCCGCGTTCGCCGGCGCCGGAGAGCACGACCGCGCGCACCGCGTCGTCGTCCGCCCAGCCGGTGAGAATGGCGGTCAGCGCGTCAACCATCTGCTGATTCAGCGAATTGATGGCCTTGGGCCGGTTGAGCGTGATCAAGCCGACGCTTCCCTCGACTCCGGTCAGAACCTCATCGGATTCGTCGGTCACGCCCTCGCCTCCCATCGCCGGTCCAGCCCCGAGGAAGAAATCTAGATCGTCACGACAGGCGCGGTACCCGCGGGTAAGGGTTATCTTTAACGCGACGACAACGGCGGAGGCTATCTACACCCGAAAATGCCCAGGTCCGCTGGGAACCAGGGTGCAACGCCGATCGTTGAGATTGTGTTCGCACAGCTCGAAGCCAATTAGAGAGGATCCGACGGTGCGGGAGACAAGCAACCCGGTATTTCGTTCGCTGCCTAAGCAGAGGGGCGGATACGCACAATTCGGCACGTCCGCGCCTCCGACGCAGGGCTATGGTGCCGACCCCTACGCGGCTCCCTACCAGGCCCCGTACCAGGAGGCCAAAGCTTCGCGTCCGCTGACCATCGACGACGTCGTCACCAAGACCGGCATCACGCTGGCCGTGTTGGCGATCTCCGCCGTGGTCTCCTACTTCCTGGTCGCCCGCGATGTGGCGCTGGCTATGCCGCTGGCCCTGGTCGGCGGGCTGGGCGGCCTGGCCCTGGTGCTGGTGGCCACCTTCGGCCGCAAGCAGGACAACCCGGGCATCGTGCTGGGCTACGCCGTGCTCGAGGGCCTGGTCCTGGGCGCCATCTCGTTCGTCTTCGCCAACTTCTCGGTGTCGCACGCCAACGCCGGGGCGCTGATCGGTGAGGCGGTGCTGGGCACCTTCGGGGTGTTCTTCGGCATGCTCGTCGTCTACAAGACCGGGGCCATCCGGGTGACGCCCAAGTTCACCCGCATGCTGGTCGCCGCGATGTTCGGCGTGCTGGCCCTGATGCTCGGCAACTTCGTGTTGGCGATGTTCCACGTCAACGGCGGCACCGGCCTGGGCCTGCGCAGCGGTGGCACCTTGGCGATCATCTTCTCGCTGGTGTGCATCGCGATCGCGGCGTTCAGCTTCCTGATCGACTTCGATGCGGCCGACCAGATGGTCCGCGCCGGCGCGCCGGAGAAGGCGGCATGGGGCATCGCGCTGGGCCTGACCGTCACGCTGGTCTGGCTGTACATCGAGATCCTGCGTCTGCTGAGTTATCTGCAGAACGACTAGCTCTGCCACAGAGAAAAACCGGCACGCCCTCTGGCGTGCCGGTTTTTTCGTGTCCTGCGCGGTGCCACCGTTGAGCGTGCGCTGACGGCGTTGAGTGTGCGCTGACGGCGGGCTCATTCGGCGTGTCGCCGCCGAGGTTGCACACGCAATGCCCAACCTCCACGCTCGAGGCGAGCGGCCTAGCTCAGCCGCTCGATCACCATCGCCATGCCCTGGCCGCCGCCGACGCACATCGTCTCCAGGCCGAACGTCTTGTCGTGCGTCTGCAGGTTGTTGAGCAGCGTGGTGGCGATGCGGGCACCGGTCATGCCGAACGGGTGCCCCAGCGCGATCGCCCCACCGGAGACGTTCAGCTTGTCCTCGTCGATGCCCAGCTCGCGCGCCGAACCCAGCACCTGGACGGCGAACGCCTCGTTGATCTCGAACAGGTCGATGTCGCTGACCGACAGCTTGGCACGCGCCAGCGCCTTCTTGGTCGCCTCGATCGGGCCGAGGCCCATGATCTCCGGGGACAGGCCGCTGACCCCCGTGGACACGATGCGCGCCAGCGGAGTCAGGCCCAATTCTTTGGCCTTCGTGTCGCTGGTGATCACCACCGCGGCGGCGCCGTCGTTGAGCGGGCACGCGTTGCCCGCGGTCACCGTGCCGCCTGCCCGGAACACCGGCTTGAGCTGACTGATCTTCTCGTAGGTGGTGCCGGGACGCGGGCCGTCGTCGGTGCTTACGGTGGTGCCGTCGGGCAGGTTCACCGGGGTGATCTCGCGTTCGAAGAACCCACTCTTGATCGCTTCCTCGGCGCGGTTCTGGCTGCGCACTCCCCAGTGGTCCTGGTCTTCGCGGCTGATTCCGGTAAGCAGCGCAACGTTTTCGGCCGTTTGCCCCATGGCTATGTAGACGTCGGGGATGTTGTCGTCGGCGCGGGGATCGTGCCACTCCTCGGCGCCTTCTGCCGCGGCGGCCGACCGCTCCTGGGCCGCACCGAACAGCGTGTTCTTGGTGTCCGGCCACGAGTCGGCGCTGCCCTTGGCGAAGCGGGACACCGTTTCGACACCCGCGGATATGAAGGCGTCGCCCTCACCGGCCTTGATCGCGTGGAAGGCCATCCGAGAGGTCTGCAGCGACGACGAGCAATACCGGTTGACGGTGGTGCCCGGCAGGAAGTCGAAGCCGAGCTCGACGGCGATGACCCGCGCCAGGTTGAATCCGGATTCCCCGGCGGGCTGGCCGCAGCCCAGGATCAAGTCGTCGATCTGGTGCGGGTTCAGGGCGGGCACCTTGTCGAGGGCGGCGCGCACGATCTGGACGGTCAGGTCATCGGGGCGCATGTTGACCAGCGACCCTTTCATCGCGCGGCCGATCGGCGAACGAGCAGTTGAGACGATCACGGCTTCAGGCATGGTGGTTCCCTTCAGATCCCTGCAGATCCCACAGATGGGGCTGGCTCGCTTCACTGTCGGGCGGGAGGTCCACCCCGACGGGCGAGAACAAATCTAGTCGCTGCCGACCTGGGGGCACGAAGACGGGGCAGGTCCGGGCGCCGGACGCCGCCACAGCCGTGACATCACGCTGGTGCGGGTGTGCCCCTGACCGAGCACCGTGGCCGCCGCCGGCACCGCCGAACTCAGCGGCGGCCGCTCCACGTTTTCGCCCAGCGCATCGCAGAGGGCAAGCAGCAGCGCGTCGGCCGCGAGCGCATACGCGGGTGCCGCGGGGTGGAACCCGTCGGCGGAGAACATCACGTCGGGGGTCGCGCGGAATTGCGGTGCCATCAGCTGCGCCAACGGCACCGGCACACCGCCGGTCGACCGGACCGCCGCGGTTTGGGCACGGGCAAGTTGCAGGCAGCGCTCGTGCGCCAGCGACCGCAGCGGCTGCGGAATGGCGCTGATGAACCCGAGGTCCGGGCAGGTGCCGACGATCACCAGGGCGTCGCGGGCGCGCAACTTGCGGACGGTCAACGCCAGCCGCTGCGCCGACTGGCTGATGCCGTTGAGGGCGGTCACGTCGTTGGCGCCGACCATGATCACCGCGATGTCCGGCGGCGGGCCGGCCACGAACATCGCGTCAACCTGACCGCACACGCCCTTCGAGGTGGCGCCCACGATGGCCTTGGTGCTCAACCGGATTCGTTTCCCGGTCTGCTCGGCCAGGCCCCGGGCGACCCGTACCCCGGGCACTTCGTCGGCGCTCATGCAGCCGTATCCGGCGGCGATCGAGTCACCGAAGATCATCAGATGCTGGTCGAACGCCATACCGCGGTGCCACCGCTCCACCGGGCCGCCGCCGCGCACGTACACGCCGTCCGCGCGCGGGGGGATGTCCCATGCCTTGGGGATGATCGTGCGCGCGTGGGTAGCCTGGCCGACCAACAGACTGCGTGCCCCCAGGTAGGCGGTTCCTGTTGAGGCCAGCGCGCCTGCTGTGGCCAGAGCGATTGCCGAACGACGTGGCACACGCATGGTCACGGGGTCAAGTTTAATGCGATTTCGAGGTTTGCGCGGTCGGCTGGAAAACGAACTGATCACGGTGCGACGCAAAACTGGTATCAAATCAGCTATTTCATACGTTGTGCTAAGCAACGCCTGTCAAGCTGAAGTCAAGGGATTGGCTGAGCGCTCTGGCAAACGGCTGAACCAGACGCTTGGTCTCCTCGTCACATGCTGTATCGCACTACAACGGCGTAGGAAGTGTTGAGCATGACCGCACCGAGTAAGGAATCGGGGTCCTCGGCAAATACCGTTCGGTCCCATGACGCCCTCAGAGCCCGTCGAGCCCACGCGCGCAAATTCGCGATCAGCGACGGCGCACCGGTCGAGGTCCTGGAATCCGGGCCCAGCGTCGCCGCGCGACTGGCGAACCTCACCTCGCGGCTGACCATCCGGCCGATTCTGTCCGTCGGCAGCCACGTCCCCAACCTGCCATGGCCCTGGGGTCTCATCGATCTCACGGCCCGGGTGCTGATCCCGGCGTCGGCCACCGTCCGCGAGACGGTGAAGCTGCCCCACGCGTCGGCGCAGCTAGTGCGCGCGCCCGGGGTGCTGCCCGCCGACGGCAGCCGCCGCGTGGTCGTCTACCTCCACGGCGGCGCGTTTCTGACCTGTGGAGCGAACTCCCACGGCCGGCTCGTCGAAGCCCTCTCCAGGTTCGCCGACTCGCCCATCCTGGTGGTCAATTACCGTCTGCTGCCGAAGAATTCGGTGGGGATGGCGCTCGACGACTGCCACGACGCGTACCGATGGCTGCGCCGGCGCGGATACGAACCCGACCGGATCGTGCTGGCCGGTGACTCCGCGGGCGGCTACCTGGCGCTCACGCTGGCCCAACGCCTGCAGGAGGAGGGTGAGGATCCCGCTGCGCTGGTGGCGATCTCGCCCCTGCTGCAGCTGGCTAAGGAGCCCAAGCAGGCCCACCCCAACATCGAGACGGATGCGATGTTCACGGCCGTGGCGTTCGATGCGCTCGCCGAGCTGGTGGCCGCCGCGGCCGCGAAGAACATCGTCGATGGGAAGCCCGAAGAGATCTACGAGCCGCTGGACCACATCAAACCGGGGTTGCCGCGCACGCTGATCCATGTGTCGGGCTCCGAGGTGCTGTTGCACGATGCGCGGCTGGCGGCGAGCAGGCTGGCCGCGGTGGGCGTGCCGGCCGAGGTACGGGTATGGCCCGGACAGGTCCATGACTTCCAGCTGGCCGCGCCGATGGTGCCCGAGGCCGTGCGCTCGCTGCGGCAGATCGGCGACTACATCCGCGAGGCCACGGAGTAGACGCACCGACTCCACGGAGAGTAGTTGTGCGCCGCGTGAAACCGCCTGAGACGATGAACGCATGCGGATCGCGCGGCACATCAGTGACCTCATCGGCGACACACCGTTGGTGCGTCTGAACTCCGTCGTCCCCGACGGCGCCGGCATGGTGGCGGCCAAGGTCGAATACCTCAATCCCGGTGGCAGCTCGAAGGACCGGATCGCGGTGAAGATGATCGACGCCGCCGAAGCCAGCGGGCAGCTGCGGCCCGGCGGCACGATCGTCGAACCGACCTCGGGCAACACCGGCGTGGGGCTGGCCCTCGTCGCCCAGCACCGCGGCTACAAGTGCGTGTTCGTCTGCCCCGACAAGGTCAGCGAGGACAAGCGCAACGTGCTGATCGCCTACGGCGCCGAGGTCGTCGTCTGCCCGACCGCCGTGCCGCCCGAGCATCCGGACAGCTACTACAGCGTCTCCGACCGGCTGGTCACCGAGATCGACGGTGCGTGGAAGCCCGACCAGTACGCCAATCCGGAAGGCCCGGCCAGCCACTACGCCACCACCGGCCCGGAGATCTGGGCCGACACCGACGGCAAGGTCACCCACTTCGTCGCCGGCATCGGCACCGGCGGAACAATCACCGGCGCGGGCCGCTACCTCAAAGACGTGTCCGGCGGCGCGGTGCGCATCGTCGGCGCAGACCCCGAGGGATCGGTGTATTCCGGCGGCACCGGGCGGCCCTACCTGGTGGAGGGCGTCGGTGAGGACTTCTGGCCGCAGGCATACGACCGCACGGTGCCCGACGAGATCATCGCGGTGTCCGACTCCGACTCGTTCGACATGACCCGACGGCTGGCCCGCGAGGAAGCGATGTTGGTCGGCGGGTCGTGCGGGATGACGGTGGTCGCCGCGCTGCGGGTCGCCGAGCAGGCCGGCCCCGACGCGATCGTGGTGGTGTTGCTGCCCGACGGCGGGCGGGGCTACATGTCGAAGATCTTCAACGACGCGTGGATGTCGTCCTACGGGTTCCTGCGCAGCCGCCTCGACGGCTCGACCGAACAGTCCAGGGTCGGCGACGTGCTGCGCCGCAAGTCCGGTGAGCTGCCCGACCTGGTGCACACCCACCCGTCCGAGACCGTGCGCGACGCGATCGGCATCCTGCGCGAGTACGGGGTGTCCCAGATGCCGGTGGTCGGCGCGGAGCCGCCGGTGATGGCGGGGGAGGTGGCCGGCAGCGTCTCCGAGCGCGAACTGCTGTCGGCGGTCTTCGAGGGCCGGGCGAAATTGGCCGACGCGGTCGCGCTGCACATGAGCCCGCCGCTGCCGATGATCGGCGCAGGAGAGTCCGTCAGCGCGGCCGGCAAGGCGCTGCGCGACTGGGACGCATTGATGGTGGTCGAGGAAGGCAAACCGGTGGGGGTGATCACCCGCTATGACTTGCTGGGTTTCCTCTCCGACGGTCCTCGGGGGCTGTCCGGGCGCCGGTAGTTCGCGGTGCCGCGCGTCTCGCCCGGCCGCGATGCCCTCGGGTACTGTTTCGGCCTAGTTCAGCTGGATGCGAGTGGAAGGTTGCCCATGACCGATCAACCGCCGCCCGGCGGCGCCTACCCGTCACCTCCCTCGTCACCCGGGTCCTCGGGTGGGCAGCAGCCACCCTTGGGTGGGCAGGAGATCCCGCCGCCTCCGCAGGCGCCCGCCGGTGGGTCCTATCCGCCGCCCCCGCCACCGCCGCCCGGCGGGTCCTACCCGCCGCCCCCGCCGTCGGCCGGGGGATACGCGCCGCCACCACCCGGGCCGGCGATCCGCACCCTGCCGACGCAGGACTACACGCCGTGGCCCACCCGCGCGCTGGCATTCATCATCGACATCCTCCCGTACGTCGTCGTGCACGGCATCGGCACCGCGATCCTGGTCGCCACCCAACAAACCGCCTGCATCACCGACGTCACGCAGTACGCGGTCAACCAGTACTGCGCCACCCAGAACTCGACCACCGGCATGGTTGCGCAGTGGCTGGCGTCGATAATCGGACTGTTCTATTTGATCTGGAATTACGGCTACCGGCAGGGCACCACCGGATCGAGCGTCGGCAAATCGGTGCTGAAGTTCAAAGTGGTCAGCGAAGTCACCGGCCAGCCCATCGGCTTCGGAATGTCGGTGGTGCGCTCGCTGGCACATTTCGTCGACGCGATCATCTGCTTCATCGGTTTCCTTTTCCCGCTGTGGGATTCGAAGCGTCAAACGCTGGCTGACAAGATCATGACGACGGTGTGCTTGCCGATCGACGGCGCCGAGAGGCCGGCCGTCACCTAGGCTGATCGTCGATGAGCGACGACCTTACCGGACACCCCGAGTTCACCGGACTGGCCACCAAAGCGATTCACGCCGGCTATCGGCCGGACCCGGCGACCGGCGCGGTGAACGCCCCGATATACGCCAGCAGCACCTTCGCCCAGGACGGCGTCGGCTCCCTGCGCGGCGGGTTCGAATACGCGCGCACCGGCAACCCGACCCGGGCCGCACTGGAAGCGGCGCTGGCCGCCGTCGAAGACGGCGCCTACGGGCGTGCCTTCGGTTCGGGCATGGCCGCCACCGACTGCGCGCTGCGGGCGGTGCTGCGGCCCGGTGACCACGTGGTGATCCCGAACGATGCGTATGGCGGCACCTTCCGGTTGATCGACAAGGTCTTCACCCAGTGGAACGTCGAATACACACCGGTGGCGCTGCATGAGGTGGACGCCGTTGTCGCCGCGATCACGCCGCGAACCCGGCTGATCTGGGCGGAAACCCCGACCAATCCGTTGCTGTCCATCGCCGACATCGCCGCCCTGGCCGAACTGGGCAAGCAGAGTTCGGCGAAGGTGTTGGTGGACAATACTTTTGCCTCACCCGCGCTGCAGCAGCCGTTGACGCTCGGCGCCGACATCGTGCTGCACTCCACCACCAAATACATCGGCGGGCACTCCGACGTCGTGGGCGGTGCGCTGGTCACCAACGACCAGGAGCTGGACGAGGCGTTCGCCTTCCTGCAGAACGGGGCCGGCGCGGTGCCCGGCCCGTTCGACGCCTACCTGACGATGCGCGGCTTGAAAACTCTGGTGCTGCGGATGCAGCGGCACAGCGAAAACGCCTCGGCCGTAGCGGAATTCCTCGCCGGACATCCGTCGGTGAGCACGGTGCTCTATCCGGGTTTGACCACCCATCCCGGGCACGATGTCGCGGCGCGGCAGATGGCGGGCTTCGGCGGCATGGTGTCGGTGCGGATGCGTAGCGGTCGCGCGGC
>NZ_DASUHS010000150.1:0-14622 GCF_036273375.1 Mycobacterium sp.
TACCCCTCAATAGTGGAGCAGGCAACCGGACGCCAAGCAATTCACTACCAGCCCGCGATTCTTCCTCACCTAGCAGCTGCTTGACGCGTCCAGAAGGCATTCGAGACGGCGGGCCTACCGGTAGCGAGGATGGTGCTACGACAGCCGGGTCACCCGATTCCGCATATCTTTTTCATTGCAGCGTCCTTGGCATTGACGTCATCGACTTCCGACCGAAACTGAGGATCGTCGCGCTGCAGCGCACTTCCCATAGCCGTGGCTTTGGTGTATGCCGCTGCCAACGTAAGTGCGGCGGCTCGGTCGCCGGGAATCATCGCCGGCGCCGCGCTTACTGCCTGTTCCAGCATTACCGCCGCATTTACGCTGACTGCGCCGGCCAATGCTCGGTTATCGGTGTTGGTGTCAATGTCGACCGAGCGCGCCGCGAGCTTGTAAGCGTCACACAACTTCTGGTGCGCCGCAGAGACTTCGGCGGCACTGTACGTGGGGGCGGTCGACATACCTACCGGACTCAAACCCGACGACCGCGACGTCGCCACGACCAGCGCAACGACAGCCACTGCGGTCGAGACCAAAGCCATAACAATCGCACCGAGAGCGATCACCGGCCACACGCGTGAACGTGGCTGCGGCGCGGGATAGCTCGGCGCCCACTGCCCTACCGGCGGACCAACATGTGGCCGCGCACCCGGATCTGAAGGTGGGTCATCGGTCACGGGCGTTGATTACACGTTCCGTGTGGAAGGACCAGAACTCGGTCGCAGCGCATGCATGTCGGTGGCGTTGTTCTCGTCCATGTTGGTGAACCCGTGGGCCGCGTGGTGCGCCTTGGTACCGACTCCCGTGAGCGTCTCACTGTGGCCTTGCAGGGTTTTCATGTGCTGCCCGTGCGCGGCCGACACAGCGCCGTGAAAAGCATCGGCCGCGGCGAAGTCACCGAACATTCCGAATGCCACGGTTCCACCTGCCAGCTGATCCGCCCCGTCTTGGGCGTGCCCTCCTGCGCGGTGGGACTGATTGCCTCCGGAATGCAAAAGCTCCGTATCGACGAACACTGGCACTCCTTCCCATCTGACGCGATGCACGGCTTTCAGCGCCACGTACACGCCTTTTGTTCAAGCTAAATGCCACGTCGCGAGCGGTCAATTCACCACTGCCGTGGCCTATCGAAGCCCGCAGTACCAGGACCCCTAAAACCCATGACCATTGGTGACCGACCGCGCCGGCCGATCCCATTCCGGATCGACGGTGACGGGCACCTGGATCCCGACATGCGGCAGCGAAACCGTCCCTAAGCGGGTGTGTAACTGGAGAGGAAGGGCGATCCGCGCTGCGGCTCGCTCGGGCGCCACCATGCCTTCGCCGGCCAGACGATCGCCATGCCCGGTGACGATCTCGGTCATATTGTGCAGCGATTCGCTGCCCACGTCGTAATAGTGCGAGTGGTCGGTAAACCACGGCATCACGCTCTGCGAGCCGGCGACTTCGGCGTGAAACCGCACCGCCCCGAAACCCGCATGAGCGGGATCGGTGCCCAGCCCGGCCAACGGGCCCAGCGGTTGGTCCAGCGTCGCGTTCAGGCCGTTCGGGAGCCCGTTGCCGGAGTCGCCGATCCAGCTGATCGCATCGGTCGAAGCGGCGCCCACATATAACCTGCCGCCATCGAGATGGACGTCCGCGGCGCTGTGCACCAAATCGGTTCCTGGGCAACCGGTTAGCACGGCATCGTTGGCACGCATACCGCTGTTGGCGAACGCGTCGGCCACCGTCGTGGATCCGTAGGAGTGCCCGAGAACTGTTACATGCTGTGGCGCCGACGGATTATGTGTGGCGGCAAGGCCGTTGACATCGGCGGCCAGCAGCGCTCCCGCTTGTCGTGCCCGCCACGGAGTGCCGACCTGTTCCAACATCGATGGGTCGGTGAGGGCCTGCTGCCAATGCGGATGGTCGAATTCGGGTGCGTCATAGCCCATCCAGGCCAACACCGCGGTGGAGTTGCGAGGGTCGGCCTTCATCGACTGCTCGTAAAGGTTGATGGCGTCGTCCGGCCCGTCGGACATCCACCCTCCCCGCACGCTGCTGTTGGTGCCGGGAACAATGACCGCCGCGTTGCGGGACTTGTCAGGGTTGCCGATCGCGACGGCGGCCCTGCCCTTGCCGTTGAAGGCCAGCGGGTCGTAGGCCCACAGCATGACGGGGAGCCCCTCAGCCACATCGGGCCTTTTGTCGCGCTCGAGAAAGTCGTTTGTTTTCACCGCGTTCTGGTATCGGGCGATGTCGGTGGCGGACAGCCCATAATCGCCCGGGTTGGTGAACACATCCGCATTCCGGTTGTTGAGGGCGTCGTCGCGGAGCGCCGAGGGGACCAGCCCGCGCTGACGGGCGGCGTCTTCGACCCTGCGCAGGTCGTCTTTCATCGCCGCCTGGTTCACCGAATCACGCACGTCGGCCGGGACGCCGTTCAGGTTGCCCAACTCGTGCGGGTGTTGATCGATCAGCAGACGTTTTTGGTCGGCGTTCAACGAGTCCCACCATCGGTTGACTTCCTCTGGGCTGCTGCCCGGCCACGGAATCGACAGTTCGTCGACGCCTTGAATCTCCGCGGGGTCGGCCCCGTCCGCACGGAGATTCCCTAACCCGGACGCAAGCAGGGCCGAATATCGATCGCGAATCTGGCGAAGCACCAGCGCTATCGCTTTCGTTTCGGTCACCGCGTCCCCGCGCAGATCGGCCACCGCGCATTGGTCGTCATCCGCGAGGGCATCGCACAGCTCGTCGTCGATGTCCTCGAGGTCGTACTCCAGCGCGGCGAGGTACCACCCAGAGGCTCGTTGAGCCTCGGCCAACGCGGTGGCAATATTCTCCAAATCGATCGCGATCTTCGGAAATTGCTTGGCCTGCAGACCCAATGACCGGGTCACCCGCCGCACCTCGTCGACGTCGTTGATCGGATGCTCGTCATTCTGGTGGTTCCACGACGCCTCGAACCGACGACGGGCGCCGTCGAACGCGAGGCTGGCCTCCACAGTGCTCGCCCCGGCGTCACGGAAAGCTTTGGCTAGAGCCGAGATCTGCGCTGGGCGACCGGCTTGCAGACTGACATCGGTCGACCAGGGATCACCACCGGCCTCGGCGACGAGAAACGGAATGCTTAGGTGACGCAGCTGCATCGCATCGCGCCCCGGATGAAACGCGTTACGCCACTAGGCCGCCCTCACAGCGAACTCGCGCCGTCGGCGAAACCGTCGCCGTCGGTGTCGGTCAGCCGGACGTTCCATTTGCCGTCGCCATCGGTGTCGACATATCCGGTGACACCATTTTCGTCAGATCGCAGGACACGGTCGGCCAGCCCGTTGCCATCCGTGTCGACGAGGCGGGCGTCGGCGCGCCCGTGCCCGTCGAAGTCGACCAGTGGACCGCCGGTGTGTTCGACACCATCGAGGCCGAACCAGCGCAGTTGGCCGCCCCGGTCCATGGCTACAGCCCACGTCCCGGATCCGTCGTCGGTGAAATACGCCTCAGGGCTGCCGTCGTTGTCGAGGTCCAGCACGGCGTGATCCACGAGGCCATCGCCGTCGAGATCCGCGAGTGCGTCGTCGCGCAGGCCGTCGTGATCGAAATCCAGCCCAATCGATTCGAAGCGACCGTCGCCGTCCACGTCGAGGTCGGGTTGTGCGTGCCACATTGCGGCCGCGCCGCTATCGCCGGCCATGCAGTAATCCATGCGTATTCCGACGCGTGGATGTCGCTAGTCGTTCCCCCGAGACCGCCACCACGCCAACAGTTCCGCAGTCGCCTCGTCGTTATCCAGCGGTCCGCGCTCCAACCGGAGCTCTTTTAAAAACCGCCATGCCTCGCCGACTTGGGGGCCGGCCGGGATGCCGAGCAGCTCCATGATCTGGTTGCCGTCCAAATCGGGTCGCACTCGCGCCAAGTCCTCCTGGGCGGCCAGCTCGGCGATTCGCGTTTCGAGCCGGTCGTAACTGGCCTGCAGCCGCGCGGCGCGGCGCTTGTTGCGGGTCGTGCAGTCGGCTCGCACCAGCTTGTGCAGCCGGGGCAGCAGCGGACCGGCATCGGTGACGTAGCGGCGCACCGCGGAATCGGTCCACTTCCCATCTCCGTAGCCGTGAAACCGCAGATGCAGATACACCAGTTGTGAGATGCCCTCGACCATCTGCTTGGAGTACTTCAACGCCCGCAACCGCTTTCGGACCATCTTGGCGCCGACGACCTCGTGGTGATGAAAACTCACGCCGCCGTTGGCTTCGTGGCGCCGCGTCGCCGGCTTGCCTATGTCGTGCAGCAGCGCGGCCCAACGCAGCACCAGGTCCGGGCCGTCGTCCTCCAAGGCGATCGCCTGGCGCAGCACCGTCAGTGAATGCTGGTAGACGTCCTTGTGTTGGTGATGTTCATCGATGGCCATCTGCATGCCGCCGACCTCGGGCAGCACCACCTCGCCCATGCCGGTCTGCACCAGCAGGTCGATGCCGGCCGTCGGGTCGTCGCCGAGCAACAGTTTGTCCAGTTCGGTGGCCACCCGTTCGGCGCTGATCCGCGACAGCTGCGGGGCCATCTGATCGATCGCCTCCCGCACGCGTGGCGCAACAACAAAGCCGAGCTGCGAGACGAACCGCGCCGCGCGCAACATCCGTAGCGGGTCGTCGCCGAAGGACACCTCCGGCGCGGCAGGGGTATCCAGGACCCGCGCACGCAGCGCCGCCAAACCGCCTAGGGGATCCAGGAATTCGCCCGGCCCCTCTGACGTGACGCGCACGGCCATCGCGTTGGCCGTGAAATCGCGGCGCACCAGATCGTCCTCGAGGCGGTCGCCGAATCGCACCTCGGGATTGCGGGACACCTGGTCGTAGGTGTCTGCGCGAAAGGTGGTGATCTCCAGGCGCTGGTCGCCCTTGCCGACGCCAACGGTGCCGAATTCGATCCCGGTGTCCCATAGGTTGTCGGCCCACCGCCGCAAAATTTGTTGCACCTGCTCGGGGCGTGCGTCGGTGGTGAAATCCAGGTCGGGACTCAATCTGCCCAACAACGCATCCCGTACCGAACCGCCGACGAGGTAGAGCTCGTGGCCCGCGGCGGCGAACGCGGAGCCGAGCTCGGCCAGCATGGGCGCATGCCGATTCAGGGCGACCGCGGCGGCGGTCAGCAGGTCGGCATCCTGGGCGGCGTCAGGCACGTTCGACCAGCCTAGTCGGCCGCAGACGAAAGCCCGTGTGAGGAGCCTCGCGCGTCGGCAAAGGTGAATTGACCGGGCGCTGCGCGTCAGTAGCGTTACCTTGCGACAAGGGAGGGTGAACGGCGGGATGATGCGGTGCATCTCCGATACATAAGCAAGGGCGCGCTGATCGTGTTCGCGGGTGGAGACCCGTGGAAGATCAACGACACATTGCAGAGTGGCCGGCCGGCCCGGATCTCGTACCTCGCAAAAGCGTTTCATGATGCCGGGCGATCCACGGGGGAAGCGGAAGCCGCATTCAACCTGGCGCGGAATCGCTTCGACAAAGCTTGGACACGTGAGAACGGCGAGAATCCAATCAACGATTCGGCCGAGGTACAGCGGGCGACAAACTCGCTCGGGGTACAGGCAACTCAGTTGCCCAAAATAGGTGCCGATCTGGAGAACGTTGCGGCCGCACTGGCCGAGGCCCAGCGTTCCGGAAAGGGCGAGATTTCATCGCTCGAAGGAGCGCTCCAAGGGCTCGACGACCAAATCGGTCAGGCAGTCCAGCTGGAGAACGACTCTCAGCTAACGGCCTCGGAGACGAAGTTGCTGGACCACTACATCGACGGACTCGAGAAGCATGCGGTCGACGACACCAAGGCGTCGCTGAGCGAGCTCAACGACATTCGCCGTCAGTATTCGCGGCACCTTCAGACGGCACTGACGAATCTGCGTACGCAGGGCGGGTATGAGCCCGCACTGATTCAGGGCGTAGACGCGCAGCTGCCGGAATCTCCCGAACAGCAGAAGCAAAGCGAACAACGTTTGCACAATCAGATCGAGGCGTTCAAGCAGGCATTCGGCCGCGAGCCCATCTCAGATGCGGATTGGGAGACCGCAGCAGCTCTTGATCCGCAGACGTACGACCCCAAATTCAACGGCGCCAAATCGCAGATCCGTGTGGTGAAGATTCGCCCGGTGCCCGGGCAGGGCGTGGTCCGCGTCTCGCAATGGATTGAACAACGCGACGTGACCAGCTTTCCGCCATGGAAGCGAGACCTTGGGAACAACCGGGGACCTAATCCAAATTTCGACCCAGAAGACACTAAGGTCACCACATACATCGACTATGAAAATGGCATCGTCGTCCTGAGGCAGAACCCTTCCGTTGAGGAAAACTCGACAGGCGGACCGGGCCCGGTGAAGGTCGGCGCGCCTACTGGCAGCGTCACCCAACTGGCCGACAGGTCGGTTCGGATCAAGTACGACTCCGGCAATCCTTTCGCGCCAGGCATCTCCGCCGATCCCAAGGGACCCCTGATGGACCACACGGTGACGGTCAACGGTGACCTGGTCTTCACACCAGGACCTGGTGGTGTCGAGGTAAATGGCACGCGCACCAATTACCCCTCCCTAGAGGTGTATCAAGACCGGCCAGACGGCACGACGCAGACGGTGCTTATCGACCCGGCGCGATCCGGCAGCTCAGACGGACCCCTTCTGAATCTGCCCCGTCACCACGACGTAGGCCCGCTCGGCGGTAAGGCGTTTGCGCCGTTCGACAGTGGCGGATGGAACTCAAAGTACGATGTGCCAACCCCATTGCCCGCGACGGAGTTCGGCCCCGTAACCGGCCCGCCGTCGGTTCCTCGGCTGCCGACCGGTGGCGTAGTTTCGGCTTGATCACAAAGTGAGGACGACTAGTTATGTGGTCATCAGCTCGCAAGCCCTTCGTTGATGCCGGGGCTTGGCGTACGGCGACCTTATCCGCACCATTTGTCGTGCAAGGTGTCTTGGCGTTGCTGATACTCGCCTTATGGCTATTGGGTGAAGGGCCGTTCAAAACGCATAGCGCGTACGCAGGCGAACGCGCCTGGATGGTGACTGCGACGCTTATCGCCTCGGGGGTGTCATTGTTGATCAGCGGCGCACTGGTGTGGTCGCCGTCGTCGCGATGTCGCGGTATCGCGCTTAGCCTCGCCGGCTGTTCGGCGCTTGTACTGGTCGGCGGAGTTTTGTACGCCTACCTGACGATGCGATGAAAGGGGTGTATTGGTGGACGGAGCGCCTTCTGCCCCGATGACCGGCCGCTACGGACCGATCAGTTTTCTCGTTACCCTGGCGCATATCCTCGTGATTGATTTTGCCACTTGGCTTTTCATGCCCTGGCTGATCTTGGTTCTTCTCGCGGCGCCTGTATTGCTTGTGTATGTAGGAATTAGTGCTGTTGTTGCCCGGACCGGCGGTAAGACAGGCCAGATCGGCCGCGGAATGCTTTGGGGCAGCCTCTCCGCGCCGTTGTCAGTACTGATCTTCGTTCCAGTCTGGCTCATCGCCCAGGCGATCGGCCCGATCTGACGACACGCATTCCGCCGTCACCTCGCGCCCTCATCCCGCGGCGAGCATCTCCAGGAGAATGTGCCGTGCCAGCTACTATCGCTTGGGTGTCGGACGGCGAACAAGGCAAACCACGTCGGCGCCGGGGGCGGCGCCGGGGCCGTGGCGCCGCGACTTCGCCCGAGAACCAGACCGCCGGTCAAGCGACGGGTGACTCGACAGCCACCAAATCCCGCCGATCCCGGGCGTCTCGCCGCGGACCGGATCAGCTGCGGACCGTCCACGAAACCTCGGCCGGAGGGCTGGTCATCGACGGTCTCGACGGACCGCGCGAGTCTCAGGTCGCCGCCCTGATCGGACGGATCGACCGGCGCGGGCGGATGCTGTGGTCGCTGCCCAAAGGGCACATCGAACTCGGTGAGACCGCCGAGCAGACCGCTATTAGAGAAGTAGCCGAAGAGACCGGCATCCGGGGCAGCGTGCTGGCCGCGCTGGGCCGCATCGACTATTGGTTTGTCACCGATGGCCGTCGCGTGCACAAGACCGTGCACCACTATCTAATGCGCTTCTCCGGCGGCGAGTTGTCCGACGAGGATCTCGAAGTAGCCGAGGTGGCCTGGGTGCCAATGGGCGAATTGCCGTCCCGGCTGGCCTACGCCGACGAACGCCGCCTGGCCCGCGTGGCCGACGAGCTGATCGACAAGCTGCAGAGCGACGGTCCGGCTTCGCTTCCCCCGCTGCCGCCCAGCTCCCCGCGGCGCCGCCCGCAGACCCATTCGCGGACTCGGCATTCTGACAAACCGGCTACGGGCCGGAAGAACGGCCACGGACCGGGGCCGTGACAGCTCCGCGTCCCCAGTGGGCCGGTTTGGTGCGTATCGCCGCCGTGCTCGCCATCGTGGCCGGACTTGCGGTGCTCACCGGGCCGGTCATGCCGCCTGCGGCGGCGGGCGAGCCCGGGGTGACGCCATTTGTCCGTGTCCGCATCGATCAAGTCACCCCGGACGTGGTCACCACGACCAGTCCGCCCGTCGTGACCGTCAGCGGCATGGTGACCAACATCGGCGACCGGCCGGTCCGCGACGTCATGGTCCGCCTCGAGCACGCCGGCACGGTCACCTCCTCCGCGGGTTTGCGCACCACCCTCGACGGTGACACCGGCGGATATCAGGCCGCCGCGGATTTCCTCACAGTGGCGCCCGAACTGCAGCGCGGGCAAGAAGTCGGCTTCACCCTGTCGGCGCCCCTGCGCGCCCTGACCAAGCCGTCGCTGGGAGTGGAGAAGCCCGGCGTCTACCCCGTCCTGGTCAACGTGAACGGCACGCCGGATTACGGCGCACCCGCCCGGCTGGACAACGCGCGCTTCCTGCTGCCCGTAGTCGGGGTTCCGCCCGACCGTGCCGACGACGTGGGCTCCGCCGTCGCGCCCGACACCTCCAAACCGGTACTGATCACCATGCTGTGGCCGCTGGCCGACCGGCCCAGGCTGGCTCCCGGCGTCCCGGGGGGAACCATCCCGGTACGGCTGGTCGACGACGACCTGGCCACCTCGTTGGCCGGCGGCGGCCGGCTCGACATCCTGCTGGCCTCGGCCGAAGTCGCCACCAGTCACGACGTCGACCCCGACGGCGCCGTCGGCCGCGCGCTGTGTCTGGCGATCGACCCGGATCTGCTGGTCACGGTCAATGCGATGACCGCCGGCTATGTTGTCTCCAACTCCCCCGCCGACTCGGCGCAACTGCCCGGCACCCCCACCCACCCGGGTGGCGGGCAGGCCACCGCGACCGAATGGCTGAATCGCCTTCGCGCCCTGGCGCACCGGACCTGTGTGGCCCCGCTCCCCTACGCGCAAGCCGATCTGGATGCCGTGCAGCGCGTCAACGATCCCGGCCTGAGTGCCATCGCCACCACGGACGCCAACAGCATCATCGACAAAATCCTGGACGTCTCCTCCACCCGCGGCGCCACGCTGGTGCCAGACGGTCCGCTGACCGACCGCGCGGTCAAGCTGCTCAGCGCCAACGACAACACGGTCGCGATCGCCGCCGCCGACCTGTCGGCCACCGAGGCGCAGGGCTCCTCCGAGAGTGGCGTCGACACCGCACCCCGGCGGTTGACCCCCCAGGTCATGGTCGCGCCGTTCGACCCCGCCGTCGGCGCCGCGCTGGCCGGAGCTGGTAACACCCCCGCGGTGCCGACGTACCTGGACGAGTCCCTGACGGTTCGGCTGGGACACGACTCGGTGACCGCGCGCCGGCAGGACGCGCTGGGCTCGATCTTCTGGCATGCGCTCGGCCGCGACGAACCGCGCACCCAGATCCTGGTCCCGCCGACGACGTGGAATCTGCAGGCCGACGACGCCCAGGTCATCCTGACCGCGTTGACCACCACCATCCGCTCCGGCCTGGCGGTGCCGCGCCCGCTGCCGGTCGTGGTCGCCGAGGCTAACCAGGCTGCACAAGCCCGCACCGACTCACCGGGAGAGGTCGGCGCCTACACCTCCGCACCCGGACAGTTCAGCGATGACGTCACCGCCGGGATCACCGGGCAGGTCGGTCGGCTGTGGGGATTGACGTCATCGCTGATGACCGACGATCGCAGTGGGCTGACCGGCGTCCAGTACACAGCGCCCCTGCGCGAGGACATGCTGCGCGCGCTGAGCCAGTCCGAACCGCCCGACACCCGCAACGGATTGGCCCAGCAGCGCCTCGCGGTGGTCGGCAAAACGATCAGCGACCTGTTCGGCGCTGTGACGATCGTCAACCCGGGCGGCTCCTACACCCTGGCCACCGAGCACAGCCCGCTGCCGCTGGCGCTGCACAACGGCCTGTCGGTTCCGATTCGGGTGCGTCTGCATGTCGATGCGCCGCCGGGAATGAACGTCACCGACATCGGCCAGATCGAACTGCCGCCGGGTTACCTGCCGCTGCGCATCCCGGTCGAAGTGAACTTCACCCAGCGCGTCGCCGTTGACGCGACCCTGCGGACCCCGGACGGTCTTCGGCTGGGTGAACCGGTGCGGTTGTCGGTGCATTCCAACGCCTACGGCAAGGTCCTGTTCGCCATCACCCTGTCCGCCGCAGCTGTCCTGATCTTGCTGGCCGGCCGACGGCTGTGGCACCGCTTCCGTGGCCAACCCGACCGCGCCGACCTGGACCGCCCCGACCCACCCGATGCCCGGCACGCCGCTAACTCCGGCGACGCCGATAACCGGGTCGAACACGAGCACCGAGTATGACCCCCACCTACCGGCAGGCCCAACCACACCACCGCCTGCCCGAGCCGCCGCGGCATTCTCGGGTGCCGGGCTCACCGCCGACCGGCCCGCTTCCGCCCATTGCCGCCGAGATCGATCGTCGGCGCCCCGAGCTGTCTGACGCGGCGCTGGTGTCGCGGTCGTGGGCAATGGCTTTCGCCACGCTGATCAGCCGGCTAACCGGCTTCGCCCGGGTGGTGCTGCTGGCCGCGATCCTGGGCGCCGCGCTGTCCAGCGCGTTCTCGGTGGCCAACCAGTTGCCCAACCTGGTGGCGGCGCTGGTGCTGGAGGCGACTTTCACCGCGATCTTCGTGCCGGTGCTGGCCCGCGCCGAGCAGAACGACCCCGACCGCGGCTTGGCGTTCGTGCGACGCCTGGTCACGTTGACGACGGCACTGCTGATCTTCGCCACAGCGCTGTCGGTGGTGGCCGCCCCGCTGTTGGTGCGGTTGATGCTGGGCCGCAACCCGCAGGTCAACGAGCCGCTGACCATCGCCTTCGCCTACCTGTTGCTGCCGCAGGTTCTCGCCTACGGGCTGACGTCGGTGTTCATGGCGATCCTGAACACCCGCAACGTATTTGGGCCCACGGCGTGGGCACCGGTCGTCAACAACGTCGTTGCGCTGGTCACCCTGGCGGTCTACGCGGTGGTTCCCGGTGAGCTGTCGGTCGATCCCGTCCGGATGGGCAACGCCAAGCTGCTGGTGCTCGCCGTCGGCACCACACTGGGCGTCTTCGCCCAAACTGGGTTGTTGCTGGTGGCGCTGCGACGCCAAGGCGTCGACCTGCGCCCGCTGTGGGGAATCGATCAGCGCCTCAAGCGCTTCGGCACCATGGCAGCCGCCATGGTGCTCTACGTACTGATCAGCCAGCTCGGCCTGGTGGTCGGCAACCAGATCGCCAGCACCGCAGCGGCATCAGGCCCCGCGATCTACAACTACACCTGGCTGGTGCTGATGCTGCCGTTCGGCATGATCGGCGTTACGGTGCTGACCGTCGTGATGCCGCGGCTGAGCCGCAACGCCGCCGCCGACGACACCCCGGCCGTGCTCGGCGACCTGTCGCTGGCCACCCGGCTGACGTTGATCACGCTGATCCCGATCGTCGCGTTCATGACCGTCGGCGGGCCCGCGATGGGCAGCGCCCTGTTCGCCTACGGCCATTTCGGGAACGTCGACGCCGGATACCTGGGCGCCGCGATCACCCTCTCGGCCTTCACGCTGATCCCTTACGGGCTGGTACTCCTGCAGCTGCGGGTGTTCTACGCACGCGAACAGCCATGGACGCCGATCGTCATCATCCTGGTCATCACGGCCGTCAAGATCCTGGGCTCGGTGCTGGCACCGCACCTCACCGACGACCCCAAGCTGGTGGCCGGTTTTCTGGGGCTGGCCAACGGCATCGGATTCCTCGCCGGCGCGGTCGTCGGCTACGTCCTGCTCCGACGCACCCTGCTGCCGGCCGGTGGCCACCTGATCGGCGTCGGCGAAGTCCGGACGATCCTGGTGACGCTTACCGCGTCCATGCTGGCCGGGTTGATCGCCCATGTGGTCGACCGACTCCTCGGGCTGGACGCACTCACCGAGCACGGCGGCGGCGGCTCCCTGCTTCGCCTGTTCGTGCTGGGGCTGATCATGCTGCCGATCACGGCCGCGGTGATGTTGCGCGCACAGGTTCCCGAGGCGCGGGCGGCGCTGGACGCCCTGCGGTACCGCATCACGGGCCGCGGACCGCGGCCGCGCAAACCGAGTGCCAAGGATCGATCGTCTCACCGACGCCCGGTCACGTACCCTGAGCAGAGGAATTCGTCCCCGCCTGGAGTAAATGCGGTCCAGGAGCCGATCCGGCGCAGCCCTCCGGAGCGGGCAAACCGAGCCCGGCTAGTGAAAGGACCGGAGGTGACCGACCGCCCGATGGAGAGCGCAGCCCCCAGCTCTGGGCCTGGTGCAGGCTCAGGTACTCCGCTGCCGCGGCCGATCGCCGACGACTTCCAGCCCGACATTCCAGCCGACGAGTCAAAGCGGTCCACCCCTGCGCGCCCGTCGGACCAGGCCAACGGGGATATCCCCGGTTCCCGGCATGCACAGACCCCGTTCGAAGCGCCGCGCGGCCGTGCGGCGGATTCCACGGGAGACGACTTGCACCTGGTGCCCGGCGCCCGCATCGCCGGCGGCCGGTACCGACTGCTGGTGTTCCACGGCGGCGCCCCACCGCTGCAGTTCTGGCAGGCGCTGGACACCGCCCTCGACCGGCAGGTGGCGCTGACCTTCGTCGACCCGGACGGCGCCCTGCCCGATGAGGTCCTTCAGGAGATCCTGTCGCGCACCCTGCGGCTCAGCCGCATCGACAAACCCGGTATCGCCCGCGTGCTCGACGTGGTGCACACCGGCGCCGGCGGCCTCGTGGTCTCCGAATGGATCCGGGGCGGCTCGTTGCAGGAGGTGGCCGACACCGCACCCTCGCCGGTGGGCGCTGTGCGGGCCATGCAGTCGCTGGCCGCGGCCGCCGACGCGGCCCACCGCGCCGGCGTCGCCCTGTCGATGGACCACCCCAGCCGAGTGCGGGTCAGCATCGAAGGCGACGTCGTGCTGGCCTACCCGGCGACCATGCCCGACGCCAACCCGCAGGATGACATCCGCGGGATCGGCGCCGCGCTCTACGCCTTGCTGGTCAATCGATGGCCCATCGTGGAGAGCGGGGTGCGCAGCGGGCTAGCGGCGGCCGAACGCGACTCCGCCGGCAATCCCGTCGAGCCTATGTCCGTCGACCGAGATATCCCCTTCCAGATCTCCGCGGTCGCCGTCCGAGCGGTCCAGGAGGACGGCGGAATACGCAGCGCCTCAACGCTTTTGAACCTGCTTCAGCAGGCCACCGCGGTCGCCGACCGCACCGAGGTCCTCGGCCCCATCGACGATTCGCCCTCGCCCTCGACGGCTTTGATCTCATCCGGTCAGGAGCAGGCGGCCTTTGCCCGGCGGCGGCGCAACGTGGTCATCGGGGTCGGCGCCGGCCTTGCCGTCATCGTGGTGGCCCTGCTGGTGCTGGCATCGATCGTGAGCAAAATCTTCGGCAACGTCGGCGGTGGCCTCAATAAGGACGAGCTCGGACTGAACGGCCCCTCGTCGTCGTCCGCGTCGGCGTCGTCGAGCGCCCCGTCCGCAGCCGCGGGTAGCGTCGTCAAACCCACCAAAGCGACAGTCTTCTCCCCCGACGGCGACGCCGACAACGCGGGGACGGCCGGGCAGGCCATCGACGGCGATCCCTCGACGGCCTGGGCGACCGAGGTCTACACCGACGCCGTCCCCTTCCCGAGTTTCAAGCAGGGCGAGGGGCTGATGTTGCAGCTGCCCGGCCCCACCGTGGTCGGCCAAGTCAGCATCGACACCCCGAGCAGCGGAACCAAGGTCGAGATCCGCGCGGCATCCTCGCCGGCGCCGTCCAGCCTCAACGACACCACCGTGCTGGCCCAGGGCTTCACCCTCAAGCCCGGGCACAACGTGATCCCGGTCAGGGCGGGCTCGCCGACGTCGAATCTGCTGGTGTGGATCTCCACACTGGGGTCCACCAGTGGCAAGAGCCAAGCCGGCTTTTCGGAGATCACCGTCCAGGCCGCGTCCTGATCCGCGGCCCATTCGACACACTCACATAGACCGTTGCAAGTGAAGTGCCGCGGCATACGCAATTGGTTAATGTCCGGCCGTGGGCTTCGGGAGAAACGCCAAGCACGAGCGCAGTGACGCCGAACTACTGGCAGCCCACGTGGCCGGTGACCGCTACGCCTTCAGCGAGCTCTTCGGACGTCACCAGCGGCACCTGCACCGGCTTGCCCGGCTGACCACTCGCACCCCCGAGG
>NZ_DASUHS010000151.1:0-10942 GCF_036273375.1 Mycobacterium sp.
GGCGCCAGCGCCATTCAGATCATCCCCGAGCTGGTCAAGCAGGCCGGTTTCGTCAAGGTATTTCAGCGCACGCCGTGCTGGGTGTTGCCGCGCCTGGACGTTGCCACCCCGCCGGCCGTGCAATCCTTGTTCACTAAAGTCCCTGCCACCCAACAGCTTGCGCGCCAAGCGCTGTACTGGGGTCACGAAGCCAGCGCCACGGCGCTGGTCTGGGACACACCGCTGACGTCGCTGGTCGCCCGGCTCGGGCGGGCACACCTGCGCGCTCAGGTGAAAGATCCATGGATGCGGCGTCAGCTGACGCCAGACTTCCGGCCGGGATGCAAGCGCATGCTGGTCTCCAGCGACTTCTACCCAGCGCTGCAACGCGACAACTGCAAGCTGATCGACTGGCCCATCGCCACGTTGAGCCCGGCCGGCATTCGCACCAGCGACGGCATCGAACACCACCTCGATTGCATCGTGTTCGCCACCGGTTACGACGTGCACCTGACCGGTCCGCCCTTTCCGGTCACGGGGCTCGGCGGCCGGTCGCTGGCCGCCGAATGGGCCGATGGCGCACAGGCTTACAAGAGCATCAACGTGCACGGCTATCCGAATCTGTTCGTCATGACCGGCCCCAACTCCGGGCCCGGACACAATTCCTTGCTGGTTTACATCGAAGGCCAGCTGGACTACGCGGTACGCGGGATCACCGCCGTCCTCAACGACGACCTGCGTTACCTCGATGTGCGCGAAGAGGTCCAACGTCACCACAACGAGGGCCTTCAACGCCGGCTCACCAAGACGACCTGGATGTCGGGTTGCCGCAGTTGGTACCTCACCAAGGACGGATTCAACGGGTCGATGTACCCCGGTTTCGCCACGCAGTATCTTCGCCAGATGAGGGATTTCCGATACGAGGACTATCAGGCGGTGGCGCGCCACGCCCAGACGCAGGCCACCGCGTCGGCCTGATGCCGCACTGACATGGCAACCGAACGCGCATCGCGGCCCGAACCCGGCACCATCGCCAGCGTGCTGCACAACGTGCGGCGCGCACCCAAACGGGTTCGGCGCCAATCGCGGGAATACCGCCAACTCATCGAGGGAGCGGTGTCACAGCTTTTCGACGCGGCCGCCCGGTACCCGCACGGCGCCGCGAACTCCGGTGAATACCGGATCGACGACCTGGCCCGGCTGGCCGGCACCACCACCCGCAATATCCGCGTCTACCGCGACCGCGGACTACTGCCGCCTCCACTACGGGTTGGCCGAATCGCGCTGTTCAACGACACCCACCTGACCCGGCTGCGGCTCATCACCTCGATGCTCGACCGCGGTTACAACATCGCGCACGTACGAGAAATGCTCAGCGCGTGGGAGGAAGGCAAAAACCTCGGCGACGTGCTGGGCCTCGAAACCGCCATCGTCGGCACCTGGACCACCGAAAAGCCGGAAACGGTGACGCTGGCCGACGCCCAGCGATTGGTCGACGACGCCGACGCGTTCGAGCGTCTGGTGGCGCTACAGGTGATCCGGATCGATGGGATGCAAGCGACCATCACCCGCCCGAAACTCATCGAAGCCTTCAACGAAATTCGCGGCTATGGCGTCAAATTCGACAAGCTCATAGACCTGCACGAGCAGATCGTCCCCGAGATCGACAAGATCAGCGACATGCTGGTGCGCGCCGGAGCCGAGCACGTGCTGGATCGCATCAAGCCCGGCGAACCCCTGCCGGCCGACGCCGAAATCGCCGAGCTGATCACCATGCTGGTGCGCTTCCGCACTCAAGCGGTGGCGACCGTCACCGCCACGCTCGCGTCGTCGATCGAATCCAGTATCGAATCGCTTGTTGGCCACATATTGGCCGGCTACCTCGAATCGAGCTCTCCGGTCTGAGCCTGGTCCGTGTGCACCGGGAACATCAAGCCACCGGCGAGCACGCTTAGCGATGAGGAAGTTAATGGCGTGCAATCAGATACGGCGCGAGCGTGGACAGCTTTTCGCAGGTCTCTTCGAATTCGCGGTCGGGTGTGGACCCTTCGATGATGCCCGCGCCGGCCCGCAGCCACGTCTTACCGTCACGTTCGTAGGCGGCCCGCAACGTCAGGGCCGCATCAAGCCCGCCGTCGGCTGAAACCATCACGACGGCACCCGAATACAGCCCCCGCGGTCCCTCGTCGAGCCGCATGATCGCTTCAACGCCATTCGCTTTCGGAATGCCCGACGCGGTGACCGCCGGGAAGAGCGCTTCGAGCGCATCCATCCGGTCATTTCCCGTACCCAGCCGACCGCTGACCGTGGAGCCGAGGTGCTGGACGCTCCCCCGTTCCCGCACCGTCATGAAATCGGTGACGACCGCGGTGCCCGGATCGGCGATCTCGGCCATTTCCTGCAGCGAACTACGCACCGAAATAGCGTGCTCGACAATCTCTTTGGAATTCGACTCCAAGTCGTCGCGAGCCTGGCGGTCACGCACCGCGCCACGGCCGAGCGCGCGGGTGCCCGCCAGCGGCTCGGTGACCACGAGACCGTCGTGCTGGACGGCCGCGACCAGTTCGGGGCTATAACCCACGGCGCGAATGCCGCCCAGCCGCAGCAGGAACGACCTCACCGGGGTGTTGTGCCGACGGCCCAGCCGGTAGGTGGACGGGAAATCAAGCGCGAATGGCACTTCGAGCGACCGAGAAAGGATCACCTTGTGGTAGCGGCCCGCGGCGATCTCGCCGACGGCCGACGCCACGCGATCGCGATACGCGGACGGGTCAGCGACCACGTCGACAGCTGAGGCGTCGCGCACGTCGGGTACGCCGTCGCCCAGCACGCCCAGGACTTCGTCCCGGTGGTCAGCCGACGTACCGAACAGCCGGACCTCCTCCCGGGTCACCACAATGCGGCCATGCGGCCAAAACACCCGGGCCAGTGCGGTTCTCGGCGCCAGCCGCTGCTGCAGCCCGTAGCGGTACACGCCGAATTCGAACGCGATCCAGCCGAAGAGCTGGTCGGTTTCCAGCAACAGCCGATCGATGGCTTCACCGAGGACCGGACCAGGCCTGCCCGACCATTGTTGGCTCCGGGTCACCCCGTCGCGGCTCACTCGCAGCTCGTCGCTGTCCAGCTCGATCATCGCGCGCACACCGGTGGCCAGCACCCATTCACCGCCGCGCTCGTAAAGCAGATACTCTTCCCCGACGCGCTCGGAAAGCATCACGACCAGCTCAGCCGCCAGGTCGGCCGGATCGATGTGTAGGGGCAGCGGAATCGACGGCGACTCAGAGCCGGCGGAACTCGTCTCGACGCTGACCTCGGTCACGGTTAGTAACCGTAGCCTAACCTATGTAGCTGTGCGCAACCGATCCCGCGAACTGTCCCCTCGATTGCCGCATTCAGCTAAAACTCCCGCGCAGCTAAAGCGTCAGCCAATCGGGCGCGATCCTCAGAGCGCGGCGGCGCGCTGACGAACGCCCACCTGTTTGCCCAGGTAAAGCGGACTCCAGTCGGCCGTTCAGGCGAGAGCCCCGGCCGGCTGTGAGGATCACCACTCGCAGTGTTTCCCAACCGTTTACGCTGCGGCCGCACAACAAGTGGCTCTGGCAGCCAGACTTTTCCTAGCGCTCACTGCCCGCCCGCGGCCGTCGCTTGTCCCATCGGCGCGTTGATCCCGTATTGACCTTACAGTAAATGCACAGCAGTTTCACACCAAACTAGTGGCGCCTGTGAAGTTCACGTTCGAGAAATTTCGCTTAAATGATTTTGCTCTGACCAGCGGCTTTGTTGGTTATCGCTGCGCCATGAGGCGTCCGCCCGCCTGTGTGTGTTCAAGTCGCGGCGAGTCAGCCGTAGGGATAAATTCTTGACGGTCGTCGGGATGTTTCGTGGTTGCTCCGCTTGCGGACGGTGCTTCCCCAGATCAGCGCTCTAACCAACGGAGGCATCGATGCTGCAAGAGTTCTGGCACAACTTCACCCATAACTTGTTCAAACCGCTTCTGCTGTTCTTTTACTTCGGGTTCCTGATTCCCATCCTCAAGGTGCGGTTCGAATTCCCCTACGTCATCTATCAGGGATTGACCATGTACCTGTTGCTGGCAATCGGCTGGCACGGCGGGGAAGAACTCGCACAGGTCAATGCCTCGAGCGTCGGGGCCATCGTGGGCTTCATGGTCTTGGGCTTCGTGCTGAACTGTCTGATCGGCGGCCTGGCCTACCTGGGCCTCAGCCGCCTCAATTCACTCCGAAAAGTCGACCGCGCGACCATCGCCGGCTACTACGGGTCGGACTCGGCGGGAACCTTTGCCACCTGCGTGGCCGTCCTGGCCGCGGTGAACATCGCTTTCAACGCCTACATGCCGGTGATGCTGGCGGTGATGGAGATCCCGGGCTGCTTGGTGGCGCTGTATTTCGTGGCCCGACTGCGCCATCGGGGCATGGACTCCGCCGGCTACATGCCCGACGAGGCCGGCTACACACCGCCCGTCCAGGTCGGGGTCGGACCCGGCACCGCCGCGCGCCCTCCGCAGGGCCAGAGTCTCGAGAGCCAGGAGGAAGCCGCCATCGAGCAGGAGTTGGAGCTCTCGCTGGAAAAGCTGGAGCACCCGGATTGGGAGCCCGGTCCGAGCCCGGCGCGCACCAGGGGCAAGAGGGTGCCCATTTTCTCCCGGGAGCTGTTTCAGGAGGTCTTCCTCAATCCCGGCCTTGTCCTGTTGATGGGCGGCATCATCATCGGCCTCGTCAGCGGGCTGCAGGGGCAGAAGGTCGTCGCCGACGACGACAAATTCTTCGTGCTGGCCTTCCAGGGCGTGCTGTGTCTGTTCCTGCTCGAGATGGGGATGACGGCGTCGCGCAAGTTAAAGGACCTTCGCACCGCGGGTCCCGGTTTCATCGTCTTCGGCCTGGTGGCGCCGAATGTCTTTGCGACGCTGGGCATCGTCGTTGCCTGCAGCTACGCGTCGCTGACCCACACCGACTTCAAGACCGGAACCTACGTGTTGTTCGCGGTCCTGTGCGGTGCGGCGTCCTACATCGCCGTCCCCGCGGTGCAGCGCCTGGCGATCCCGGAAGCGAGCCCGACGCTGCCGCTGGCCGCGTCCCTGGGCCTGACGTTCTCCTACAACGTCACCGTGGGGATCCCGCTCTACATCGAAATCGCCCGCGCCTTCGAGCATTGGTTCGGCGTCTGACCGCACGGACAACGCCGTTACCCCAATAGCGTTCGCACCACCGCGTCGGCCAGCAGCCGTCCGCGCGCAGTCAGGACAAGTCTGTCACCGTCGGACACCAGCAACCCGTCGGCAACCGCGCCGTGGGCGCGGTCGCGCTCGGCAGCGCTCAGCAGATCAACTGGAAGGCCTTGGCGCAGTCGGGTTTTCAGTAGCACGTCTTCGGTATGCAGAGCCTCGGCATCGAGTTGCTCGAACCCGGCCACCGGCAGCGACGCGGTGCTCAACCTCTCCGCATAAGCGTTGGGATGCTTGATATTCCACCAGCGCGTCGTACCGACGTACCCATGCGCTCCCGGCCCCGCCCCCCACCACTGGCCGCCATCCCAGTAGCCGAGATTGTGCCGGCACTCACCACCGGCCCGCGACCAGTTGGACACTTCGTACCAGGACATGCCCGCCTGCGACAGCCGCGCATCCACCAATTCGTAGCGATGGGCCAACACGTCGTCATCGGGTGCGGCCAGTTCGCCGCGCCGCACTCGCCGGGCCAGCGCGGTGCCTTCCTCGACCACCAGCGCATAGGCGGACACGTGATCCACGCCGGCCTCGATCGCGGTGTCGACCGAGCACAACAGGTCGTCGTCGGACTCCCCCGGCGTTCCGTAGATCAAATCAAGGCTGACGTGCTCGAAGCCCGCTGCCAACGCCTCGCGCGCCGCGGCCGCGGACCGGTTCGGCGTGTGGATGCGGTCAAGGACACCCAATACCTTCGGCGCCACCGACTGCATGCCCAGCGACACCCGGGTGTAGCCGGCCGCACGGATGGCGTCGAAGAAATCCGGCCATGCCGATTCGGGGTTGGCCTCGGTGGTGACCTCGGCATCAGGTGCCAGCGTGAAGTGCTGGCGCACCATGCCCAGCAGCGTGACCATCCGCGGGCCCCCGAGCAGTGAGGGCGTCCCGCCACCGACAAACACGGTGTTCACCGGCGGTGCCTGCAACTTTGCGGAGGCCATCTCCAGTTCCGCTCCCAGCGCGCTGAGCCAGGCGTCGGGATTGACGCCACCCAGCTCGGCCGGGGTGTAGGTGTTGAAATCGCAGTAGCCGCAACGTGTTACGCAGAACGGCACATGCACGTAGACGCCAAACGGCTGCCCGGCGACCAGCCCCATGTCGGGCAGGTCGACCGGTTTCTCGCGAATGGCCATGCCAAATGATCCCACGACGAACGGGTCGACCCCGGATCGTCGGTCCGCTGCGACGCCAACCCGCGCATAGCTAACCGCCGCATCGACGTCTAGGGCTTCGCGAGGGCGATCTCCCAGGGACGGCCGGTAGTTTTAATCACCGTGAGCCAAGATTTAACCTGCTCGCACGGCCCTTCGACATCCATGGCACAATGGTGCGGTGACTGTCGACCGGCCCAGCCCGCACATTGTGCTCGTGGCGCGACGGCACATTGATCTCAAGCGCGTTTGCAGCTGTATCTGTCTGCCTTGACGTGGTAGACCCAGGCCCCCTGTGTCTCCAGCTGGCCGACGGTTCCGCGCCGCCCCAAAGTGCCGGTGAAGTGTGCTGGCCGCGCAGGCGATCTTTTTGAAGGAGAGAACTTCCGATGACCACCGCCCGACCCGCAAAGGCCCGTAACGAGGGCCAATGGGCACTGGGAAATCGTGAGCCGCTGAACCCGAACGAAGAGATGAAGCAGGCCGGCGCCCCGCTGGACGTGCGGGAGCGGATCGAGACCGTCTATGCCCGCAACGGCTTCGACAGCATCGACAAGAGCGACCTGCGGGGACGTTTTCGCTGGTGGGGCCTGTACACGCAGCGAGAACAGGGCTACGACGGCACGTTCACCGGCGACGACAATGCGGACTTGCTGGAAGCCAGGTACTTCATGATGCGGGTGCGGTGCGACGGCGGTGCGCTGTCGGCGGCCGCGCTGCGCACCGTGGGCCAGATCTCCACCGAATTCGCCCGCGACACCGCCGACATCACCGACCGCGAGAATGTCCAGTACCACTGGATCGAGGTGGAGAACGTCCCCGAAATCTGGCGGCGGCTGGCCGAGGTCGGGCTGCAGACCGCCGAGGCGTGCGGTGACTGCCCCCGTGTGATCCTGGGTTCACCGCTGGCCGGGGAGTCGCTCGACGAGGTGCTCGATCCCAGCTGGGCGATCGACGAGATCGCGCGCCGCTACATCGGTCAGCCCGACTTCGCCGACCTGCCGCGCAAGTACAAGACCGCGATCTCGGGTCTGCAGGATGTGGTGCACGAGGTCAATGACATCGCGTTCATCGGCGTCAACCACCCCGAGCATGGCCCGGGGCTGGACCTGTGGGTCGGTGGCGGGCTGTCGACCAACCCGATGCTCGCCCAGCGGGTCGGCGCGTGGGTGCCGCTCGAAGCGGTGCCCGAGGTGTGGCACGCGGTGACCTCGATCTTCCGTGACTACGGCTACCGACGGCTGCGGTCCAAGGCGCGGCTGAAATTCCTCATCAAGGACTGGGGCATCGAGAAATTCCGCGAAGTCCTGGAAACCGAGTACCTCAAGCGTCCGCTGATCGACGGCCCGGCTCCCGAACCGCTGAAGCACCCGATCGATCACGTCGGCGTGCAGCGGCTCAAGAACGGGCTGAACGCGGTGGGCGTCGCCTCGATCGCGGGACGGGTTTCGGGCACCATCCTCACCGCGGTGGCCGACTTCGCCGAGCGCGCCGGCTCGGACCGGATCCGGCTCACCCCCTACCAGAAGCTGGTCATCCTCGACGTGCCCGACGACAAGCTCGATGAGCTGATCGCGGGCCTGGAGACACTGGGCCTGCAGTCGCAGCCGTCGCATTGGCGCAGGAATGTGATGGCGTGCACAGGGATTGAGTTCTGCAAGTTGTCCTTCGCCGAAACCCGGGTCAAGGCGCAGTCTTTGGTGCCCGACCTGGAACGCCGCCTCGTTGACATCAACGAGCAACTCGACGTGCCCATCACCGTCAACATCAACGGCTGTCCAAATTCATGCGCACGCATTCAGGTCGCCGACATCGGGCTCAAGGGCCAGATGGTCGACGACGGAGAGGGCGGCTCGGTCGAGGGTTTCCAGGTTCACCTGGGCGGGAGCCTGGGCCTGGACAGCGCGTTCGGTCGAAAGCTGCGCCAGCACAAGGTCACCAACGACGAGCTCGGCGACTACATCGAGCGGGTCACACGCAACTTCCTGAAATATCGCGGCGAGGGTGAACGTTTCGCACAGTGGGCTATGAGGGCAGACGAGGACGATTTGCGATGAGCGAACGAACTACCAGACTTCCAGAAGCGGAATTGCGTGCGCTTGCCGCCCGCGGGGCGGTCGAGCTGGAGGGCGCCAGCGCCGCCGACGTGTTGCGGTGGACTGACCAAACATTCGGCGGCATCAACGGGCCCCGCGGCTGGGCCACCTGCAACTATGTGGTGGCCTCCAGCATGCAGGAGGCCGTGTTGATCGATCTGGCGGCCAAGGCGCGCCCGGGTGTGCCGGTAGTGTTCCTGGACACCGGCTATCACTTCGTGGAGACCATCGGCACCCGGGACGCGATCGAGTCCGTGTATGACATCCGGGTGCTCAATGTCACTCCCGAGCAGAGCGTCGCAGAGCAGGACAAACTGCTGGGCAAGGACCTGTTTGCGCGCGATCCGGGAGAATGCTGCCGGCTGCGCAAGGTCGAGCCGCTCGGTAAGACGCTGCGCGGATACTCGGCGTGGGTGACCGGCCTGCGCCGGTCTGAGGCGGCGACGCGCGCCAACGCGCCGGTGGTCGGTTTCGACGAGGGCTTCAAACTGGTCAAGGTCAACCCGATGGTGACATGGACCGACGAGGACGTGCAGAACTACATCGACGAGCACAGTGTGCTAGTCAATCCGCTTAGCTACGAAGGATATTCATCGATCGGCTGCGAGCCCTGCACGGCCAAGCCGCTGGCGGGCGCCGACCCGCGCAGCGGACGGTGGCAGGGGCGGGCCAAGACCGAATGCGGATTGCACGCGTCGTAGCGGCAGCGCCGTCACGCCGATGTCAGGGTGTTCTCGTCCTCGTCGGCCCCGTCCGAACGACCAGCGCCGGTTGAATCAAGGGCGATCGGCGGAACCCGGGTGGCACGCACGTAGACGGTGTCACCCTCGCGCAGGGCCAGCGCCTCGGCGTCGCCGCGGGTGATCTGGGCGGTGAAGAAGCCGCCGGTGGCGGCGTTGGTCAACTCGACCCGTACCTCGAAACCCAGCGTTACCACCCGGTCGACGACGGCGCGCACCACACCGACGGAATCGGCGGTGCCGTCTCCGCCGGCGATCGCCATCTCGGGGTTGCGACCCACCCGGATGTCATGCGGGCGCACCAGGGTGCCGTTCAGGGTGGACACCGCGCCGAGGAACGACATCACGAACGCGTTCGCCGGGGTGTCATACACGTCGGTCGGGGAACCGATCTGCTCGATGCGGCCCTGGTTCAGCACCGCGATGCGGTCGGCGACGTCCAAAGCCTCGGCCTGGTCGTGGGTGACCAGCACTGTGGTCACGTGTACCTCGTCGTGCAGGCGCCGCAGCCACGCTCGCAGATCCTCACGCACCTTGGCGTCCAGCGCGCCGAACGGCTCGTCGAGCAGGAGCACTTGCGGATCGACGGCCAGCGCCCGCGCCAGCGCCATCCGCTGTCGCTGACCGCCGGACAGCTGGTTGGGGTAGCGGGCCGCAAGCCCGCTCAGTCCCACCACTTCCAGCAGATTGTCGACTTTGGCTTTGATCTCGGCTTTGGGTCGCTTGCGGACCTTGAGCCCGTAGGCCACGTTGTCGCGGACCGTCAAGTGCTTGAACGCCGCATAGTGCTGGAACACGAAGCCGATGCCGCGGCGCTGCGGCGGCACCCGGGTCACGTCACGGCCGTAGATCGTGACGGTTCCGGTGTCGGGCTGGTCGAGCCCGGCGACGGTACGCAGCAGGGTCGATTTGCCCGAACCGCTGGGACCCAGCAGGGCCGTCAGCGAGCCGGTGGGCACGACGAAGTCCACATGGTCCAGGGCGACGTAATCGCCATACCGTTTGTTGGCGTCACGCACGATGATGGCGAGGTCGTCGCGGTTAGTGCCGGCGTCAGTCACGGTCATTCCCCTCGTCAGGCCTGTCTGGCCGCTCGTGCGCGGCGCGCGTCGAGCGCCACCTGGAAAACCAACACCAACACGGCAACTCCCATCAGCAGCGTGGACAGCGCGTAGGCGCCGTACTCCGCGCCGCGGTTGTAGCGGTCGGAGACAAGCAATGTCAGTGTCTGCGACTTCCCCGGCAGGTTCGACGACACCATGAGCACCGCGCCGTATTCCCCCAGGGTACGTGCGATGGTCAACACGATGCCGTAGGTCAGGCCCCACCGGATGGACGGCAAGGTGATCCGCCAGAAGGTTTGCCACCAGCCCGAACCCAGGGTGGCCGCCGCCTCCTCCTGGTCGGTTCCCAGCTCGTGCAGCACCGGCTCCACTTCGCGCACCACGAAAGGAAGCGTGACAAAGATGCTGGCGAGCACGATTCCCGGCAGGCCGAAGATGATCTTGAACCCGAGGTCCTGCTCCACGAACCCGAGCGCACCGGCCGACCCCCACAACACGATCAACGCGACGCCCACGATGACCGGCGAGACCGCGAACGGCAGATCGATGACGGCCTGCAGCACACCCTTGCCACGAAACCTGTTGCGCGCGAGCACCAATGCCGTCGGAATACCGAAGACGACGTTCAGGGGCACCACGATGGCCACCACCAGCAGCGTCAAATTCAGTG
>NZ_DASUHS010000152.1:0-4019 GCF_036273375.1 Mycobacterium sp.
ACATGGCCCAAATCATCTCCGACGTGCTCGGAAGAGAGGTCCGCTTCCAGCAGACCATGTTCGATGCGTACAAGAACAGGTTCGTCGGCTTCGGCATGTCCGACGCGATGGCGCAGGGCATGACCGACATGGCCGCAGCGAAGAACAACGGCCTCGACAACGCCATCCAGCGAGCCGCGGAGAACACGACGCCGACAACCTTCCGCGAATGGTGCGAACAGGTCCTGAAGCCCGCAGTCAACGACCAGACGCCGACGATCTCGATGCGCCGACACTGATCAGCCCGCCACGAGTCGATCGTGCTTTTGAGAAGGCGTTCGGTGAGCGCGATGTCGAAAGGGTCGGCCACGGAATCTTCGCGCGCCCAGTCGCCGTGGAGCTCGACGGCGATGAGGATCTCGAGCCCCTGCGGCGGAACGCAACCGGACCGGGCTTGGCTGCGACATCTCGGCGCACTCATAACAACTCTTACGGACGTGCGCTTACGGCAGACTCCAAGCCATGCAGAGGGGACCACTCGACCTACCGGCGGATGAGTTCGGTGTATTGGCGGCGCGGGTTGTTGAGGAGGCGACGCGGTACCTGGACCGGCTCGACGCCTCCCCCGTCCGCCCGGACTCGTCAGGCGCGGAGACCCTGAAGAACTTCGCCGTCCCGCCGCCCGAGACCGGTCAGGGACCTGCCGTACTCGACGACCTGGCCGCGGTGGCCCGGCACAGCCGCGCCGGAAACGGGCGCTTCTTCGGCTACGTGATGGGCTGGGCGAGCCGGTGGGCGCGTTGGGTGACCTGTTCGCCTCGGTGATCAACCAGAACGGCACCGCATGGCGGTCAGGCCCGGCGACCACCGTGATCGAGCGCACCGTCATCTCGTGGCTGGCTCAGGCGATCGGCTGCGACGGATTCGGCGGAATCTTTACCAGCGGTGGATCGCTTGCGAACTTGATGGGTCTGGCCATGGCGCGTGAGGCCAAGGTGCCGGCCAACCAGACGGGAGTAGCCGGCTCAAGCGTCGTGTATGCCTCCTCCGAAGCCCACATGTCGATCGGCAAAGCCGTCGCTCTGCTGGGCCTCGGCCGCGACAACCTTCGCCTCCTCCCGGCCGACAACGGCTTCCGGCTGAGCCCCACCGCGCTACGCAAGGCACTCACAGCCGATCGAGAAGCGGGCCGGACGCCGCTCGCCGTCGTCGCCTGCGCCGGCACGACCGTTACCGGAGCGGTGGACCCACTCGCCCAGCTTGTCGCGGTGGCCAGGGACGAGGATCTTTGGGTTCACGTCGACGGCGCTTACGGCCTGCCCGCGGCGATGGTCGAACCCGATACCTTTGCGGGCATCGCCGACGTCGACTCGCTGTCCATGGACGCCCACAAATGGCTCTATCAGCCGCTGGACTGCGGCGTCTTGCTTTACCGAAACCCAGCCGCCGCACGGCAGGCATTCGCCTTCACCGACGACTACGCTGCCTCGCTGAGTGACGACCCGGTTGAGGGCGATGTCCTGTTCGAAGAGACCATCGAACTGTCACGACGGATCCGGGCGTTGAAGCTATGGCTGTCTCTTCGCTACCACGGCCTATCGTCCTTCCGGGCTGCCATAGCCATGAATCTGCGACAGGCCAGGCTACTGGCCGACCTGATCGACAAGCAGCCATCTCTCGAACGAGTGGCCGAAGTCCCGCTCAGCGCAGTCTGCTTCCGATGGGTTAGCGGAGACCAGGCATCACTCGACGGGCAGAATGCCGAGCTGCTAGAGAGAGTGAATCGCCGCGGACGGGTGTACCTGTCCAACGCGACCGTGCGCAACCACTTCGTGTTGCGGGCCTGCATCACCAACCACCGCGCCACCGACGCCGACATCGCCGCTGTCGTTGACGAAGTCCTGGCCGCGGCGGCTGAGCTACCACAGCGAACGGATCCGCGGCAAGGAGAGCAATAAGTAGCGCCCATGCGTAGCCGGTTTCCTCAGGTACAAGATCCTTGGTCGCGATCTTGGAGTTAGCGCCGGATAGAGCCTGTTGCAAAATTCGGCGCGCCTCACGTAGCTGATCTTGTTGGGTTAAAGGATCTTGTGGTGGCGAAGAGGTTTCGGCCGGTGGTTCGGGATCAGCAGTTTCTGTTGCCGCCGGATATGCGGCACTGGTTGCCGGCTGATCATCTGGTGTGGTTCGTGCTGGACACGGTCGCGGGGCTGGATCTGACCGGGTTCCGCGCGGGTCGGCGGCTGGGGGGTGCGGGCCGGGCGGCCTACGACCCGGTGATGCTGCTCGGTGTGTTGATCTACGCCTATGCGGTGGGGCAGCGGTCGAGCCGGCAGATTGAGCGGCTGTGCCAGACCGATGTGGCGTTCCGCATCGTGTGCGCGCAAGACGTACCGGATCACAGCACGATCGCCCGGTTCCGCGCGCAGCATCAGACCGGGCTGGGTGAACTGTTCACCCAGGTGCTGCTGCTGTGCGCCCGGGCCGGGATGGGCCGGGTCGGCACGATCGCGATCGACGGGACGAAGATCGCCGCGAACGCGGCCCTGTCCGCGAACCGCAGCGAATCACGGCTGCGCCGGATCGCCGCTGACATTCTGGCCGAGGCGGCCGCGGTGGATGCGGCCGAGGACGAGCAGTACGGCCCCGATCGGCGGGGTGACGAGCTGCCCCCACAGTTGGCCGACCCGACCGGGCGGGCCGCGCGGATCAAGCAGATGCTGGAGGACATCGCCGCCGAGCGGGACGCCGAAGCGGCTGGCAGCGAGCCGATGCGGCGGGCCACCGATCGGGTCGAACGGGCCCGGGACGCGCTGGCCCGTACCCGCGATCAGGTCGCCGAGCGTAACGCGGAGCGGGCCCGGTGGGAGCAGCTCATCCGCGCCGACGGTGGCCGCGGACTATCCGGCCGGATGGTGCCGGTCGAGCAGCACTACGACGTGCGTCAAGCCGCGGCCCGGCTGGCCCGCGCCGAAGCGAACCTGACCCGAGCCCGAAAGGCCACCGACTCACCCAGGGATACCAAACGGAATCTCACCGACCCCGACTCGCGGATCATGCCCACCCGGCACGGCTGGGTACAGGGCTACAACTGCCAACTGGTGGTCAGCAGCGACTACCTCATCCTGGCCGCCGACCTGCACAACAACCCCGGCGACTACCGCAGCTGGACGCCGATGATCGACCAAGCCGGCGACACTACCCGGGCGATCCGCCGCGCCACCGGCCGCCGGCCCGCATCGGCACCGTGCTCGCCGACGCCGGCTACGCCAGCACCACCAACCTCACCGCACCAGGACCGGACCGGCTCATCGCCCTCGGCACCCGACACCAGCAGCACACCGCCGCCCGCACCAACCCCGCCCGCGACGACCCGCCGCCGGCCGCCACCGCCCGGCACCGCATGGCCCACCGGCTACGCACCCCGACCGGCGCCGCCCGCTACAAACGCCGCGCCGCCCTCGTCGAACCAGTCCACGCCCACCTCAAAGACCGCCGCGGACTCCGCCGCTTCTCCCGCCGCGGAATCACCGCCGCCCGCAGCGAATACCGCTTCGCCGCCGCCGTCACCAACCTGCTACGACTCCACACCCAACTCGCAACCAACCCCACATGACCAACAACCACCAACCCACGCCATCCACCAACACCGATTACGCAACAGGCTCAATGGCAGCGGTAAGTCCAAGATCATCATCACCTCCGGCGAGGTCCTGAAAAGTCAGGTGCGTTGGCTTCCTCGGTCGTCATCTTGGACCGCTCCGGCCTGGCCGATCAGTCGCCCGAGCTGCGGTAACGCGCGGTTCCGGCACACCGGATAAGCATGAGCAGCCCTGAGTCTTCCGCCCGGTGCCTGGAGCACCGTCGCTCAAGCCGCGCCAAGGCAGGACCTGTCCACGCCCAGTCCGCGCGCGCGTAACGTTTCGATTCGTCATGACGCAGTCCGCCCGTATTCGTTCCGGCCAGCGTCCGGCCGCACTTCCGTTCCGTCCGCCTCGGGTCATCGTCCGACGGGAGTCGGGTTTGTGGGCATATGAGAC
>NZ_DASUHS010000153.1:0-7653 GCF_036273375.1 Mycobacterium sp.
GACGACACCATGAGCACGGCACCGTATTCCCCCAGGGTACGTGCGATGGTCAACACGATGCCGTACGTCAGACCCCACCGGATGGACGGCAAGGTGATCCGCCAGAAGGTCTGCCACCAGCCCGAACCCAGGGTTGCCGCCGCCTCCTCCTGGTCGGTCCCCAGCTCGTGCAGCACCGGCTCGACTTCGCGAACCACGAACGGAAGCGTGACGAAGATGCTGGCAAGCACGATTCCCGGCAGGCCGAAGATGATCTTGAACCCGAGGTCTTGCTCCACAAATCCGAGCGCACCGGCCGACCCCCACAACACGATCAACGCGACGCCCACAATGACGGGCGAGACCGCGAACGGCAGATCGATGACGGCCTGCAGCACGCCCTTGCCGCGAAACCTGTTGCGCGCGAGCACCAACGCCGTAGGAATACCGAAGACGACGTTGAGGGGCACCACGATGGCCACCACCAGGAGCGTCAGATTCAGCGCCGATATCGCGGCGGGCGTGCTCACCCAGGCGTAGAACTGGCCGAGCCCGGGTTGAAATGTCCGCCACAGGATCAACGTCACCGGGACGACCAGCAGGACGAAGATGTATCCGAGCGCGATGAACCGCAACCAATAGCGCACTCCCGCAGACGATGTCATGCGGACAGCTCCTCCCGCTTGGCCGCGTACCCGCCCACGATCCGCAGAATGAGCAGCACGACAAACGAAATGACCAACAGCACAATCGATATGGCGGCGGCGCCGGTGCGGTCGTCGTTCTCGATCAGGGTGCGTATCCACTGCGATGACACTTCGGTCTTGCCCGGCACCGCACCACCGATGAGCACCACGGATCCGAACTCGCCGATGGCCCGTGAGAATGCCAGGCCCGCACCGGATAACAACGCGGGCAGCAGCGACGGCAGCACAACGGAGGTGAAGATCTTCGGGCCGCTGGCGCCGAGCGACGCCGCGGCCTCCTCGGTTTCGCGATCCAATTCCAGTAGCACCGGCTGGACGGCGCGCACCACAAACGGCAACGTGACGAAGGCCAGCGCCACCGTCACACCCGTAGACGTGTGCTGCAAATGCAGGCCGACCGGGCTGTTGTTGCCGTACAACGCCAGCATCACCAGGCTCGCGACGATGGTGGGCAGCGCGAACGGTAGATCGATGATCGCGTCGACGAGCCGCTTGCCCGGAAAGTCATCACGCACCAGCACCCACGCGATCACCAGGCCGAAGACCAGGTTGAGCACGGTGACTCCGGCCGAGATCGTCAGGGTCACCCGAAACGACTCGACCGCGGCATTCGAGGAGACCGCGAGCCAGAAGGCGTACCAGCCGCCACCCGCGGATTGCCAGGCGATTGCCGCCAGCGGCAGCAACACGATCACCGACAGCCACACCGTGGCCGCTCCGACCCGAAGGGCGGTAGTCCCGCGGCCGCGCCCGGCAAGCGGTCCCGGTGGTGTGTCACCGCTGAGCTCGGGCCGGATGGCCAGGGGATCCGGCGTGATGGCCGTCATCCGGTGGCCTTCGTGTAGATCTTGGTGATGCTGCCGGTGGCCTTGTCGAACAGCTGCGGATCCGCCGTGGCCCAGCCGCCCAGGTCGGCGATGGTCCACAGTTTCGCCGGCACCGGGTACTGGTTTCGGAAGTCGGCGGCGACGGCCGGATCGACCGGGCGGAAACCGGCCTGCGCCCAGACCTTTTGGGCCGCGGCCGTGTATTGGAAGTTCTTGAAGGCGACGGCGGCATCCAGATGCGGGCTGGTGTTGACCACGGCCACCGGATTGTCGATCTTGAAGGTCTGCGGCAGATTGATGTGTTCGACCGGCTTTCCCGCCCGCTCGGTGGCGATGGCCTCGTTCTCGTAGCTGATCAGTACATCACCGCTGCCCTGAACGAAGACATCGGTGGCTTCCCGCCCCGATCCGGGACGGAGTTTGACGTGTTCGGTCACCAACTTCTTGATGAAATCCACACCGGCGTCGCTATGGGCGCCGCCTTCACTCTTGACGGCGTACGGCGCGAGCAGATTCCACTTGGCCGATCCGGAACTGAGCGGGCTCGGGGTGATGACCTCGACGCCCGGCCGCAACAGGTCATCCCAATCCTTGATGTTCTTCGGATTGCCCTTTCGCACCACCAGCGTGACGACCGAGCCGAACGGAATTCCCTTGGTGGCGTCGACATTCCAGTCCTTGGAAACCTTACCGGCCTTCACCAGACGAGCGATGTCGGGTTCGACGGAGAAGTTCACGACGTCGGCCGGCTTGCCGTCGACGACACCGCGGGACTGGTCACCGGATGCCCCATAGGAGCTGACGACTTGCACGCCCTTGCCCTCATCGGAGGCATTGAACGCCGGAATTATCTTGCTCCACCCCGGTTCTGGGACCGAGTACGCGACCAGGGTGATGCTGGTGCGAGCATTGGATAGCCCACCGCCACCGACGGCATCACTGGCACCGCCGCGACATCCGGCAAGGAGGCCGGCAATCAGGGCAAGGGCGAGGACGGGCCGCCAATGTGATGCGGTCCTGGTGTCCATTGAGGGGCCTTCCGATGCGGAACGTATAGGGATTTTTGGTCCCGTTTCTGCGGATAGGCACCTAGAACTTCAGGAGAATTCGAAAACTCCAGACCAGACCGCGTACGGGTTTGGGAGTCAGCGACAACAGTGCACGAAGGGATAGCAGCCCGGAATGCCGAATGCCACGCGCATGGCGGGAAGCCTAACAGGAATTGACGTTGCCGCCACCGCGACGCGGGCCGAGCAAACGGGCCAAGCCCGCTAGTGGTGCATCAAGTGGGTCACCAACCACGTGACGACCACCAGCGCCACCAGGATGCCGAGAACCAGCGTCACGTGCGATCGAGGCATGAGCGTTACTCGGGTGTCCCGTCGGCGTGGCGGGCGCGGCGCATCAGCTCAATGCCCTTGCCGAGCAGGCCATCCAACACGCGCGCCACGGCGTAGGCCACCGCCAGCACGATCGGCACCACCACCATGGCCTGCAGCACGAAAGGGAGCCCCGAAAGCCAAAGCTCGTTGCCGTCCCACCAATTGAGGAACGCGTTCACTGGGCCCACCCTATTCGGCCCGGCTGCCGAAGACCAATGTGTGAAGGTCGGCGCCCGCTGCCCGAACACGCCAAACGCAGGGGATAGGCGCGCGCCACGCCACGTCGGCGAAACGTTGGACGCGGGACCGCTGAGCAGCGATGATGTCCAGATGGTTCTGCATGCCCAACCCGAAGACCAGCCGGCCGACACCATGCCCGAGGACGCGTTTCAAGCCGCCTCCGCAGCGCCGATGTCGTCGTCCATCGACTTGCGCACGCCCGGACCCCTCGCTCCTAGCGCCGCCCTGCGGAACCCATTCCCACCGATCGCCGACTACGCGTTCCTGTCGGACTGGGAAACCACCTGCCTGATCTCCCCGGCCGGGTCGGTGGAATGGCTGTGCGTGCCCCGACCGGACTCCCCCAGCGTGTTCGGCGCGATCTTGGACCGCAGCGCCGGTCACTTCCGGCTGGGCCCCTACGGCGTCTCGGTGCCCTCGGCCCGCCGGTACCTTCCCGGCAGCCTCATCATGGAGACCACCTGGCAGACTCACACCGGGTGGCTGATCGTGCGTGACGCGCTGGTCATGGGCCCCTGGCACGACCTGGAGCGGCGGTCGCGGACGCATCGCCGCACGCCGATGGATTGGGATGCCGAGCACATACTGCTGCGCACCGTGCGTTGCGTCAGCGGCACGGTCGAATTGATGATGAGCTGCGAGCCGGCGTTCGACTACCACCGTGTCGGCGCCACCTGGGAGTACTCCGCCAACGCGTACGGCGAGGCCGTCGCGCGCGCCACCAGGGAACCCGACGCCCACCCCACGCTGCGGCTCACCAGCAATCTACGCATCGGGCTCGAAGGCCGGGAGGCACGCGCGCGCACCCGGATGAAAGAAGGCGACGACGTGTTCGTCGCGCTGAGCTGGACCAAGCACCCGGCGCCGCAGACGTACCAAGAGGCCGCCGACAAGATGTGGCAGACCACCGAGTGTTGGCGGCAGTGGATCAACATCGGTAACTTCCCCGACCACCCGTGGCGGGCGTACCTGCAGCGCAGCGCGCTGACGCTGAAGGGCCTGACCTACTCGCCCACCGGTGCGCTGCTGGCGGCCAGCACCACGTCGCTGCCGGAAACGCCGCAGGGCGAACGCAATTGGGATTACCGCTATGCCTGGGTACGCGACTCGACGTTCGCGTTGTGGGGTCTGTACACGCTGGGGCTGGACCGCGAGGCCGACGACTTCTTCGCCTTCATCGCCGACGTCTCCGGCGCCAATCACAACGAGCGGCACCCGCTGCAAGTCATGTACGGCGTGGGCGGTGAGCGCAGCCTGGTCGAAGAAGAGCTGCATCACCTGTCCGGTTATGACCATGCCCGGCCGGTGCGAATCGGCAACGGCGCCTACGACCAGATCCAGCACGATATCTGGGGCTCCATCCTGGATTCCTTTTACTTGCACGCCAAATCACGCGAGCAAGTCCCCGAGACGTTGTGGCCGGTGCTGAAGAAGCAGGTCGAGGAGGCGATCAAGCACTGGCGCGAGCCGGACCGCGGCATCTGGGAGGTGCGCGGGGAACCGCAGCATTTCACGTCGTCGAAGGTGATGTGCTGGGTGGCGCTCGACCGCGGAGCCAAGCTGGCCGAGCGGCAGGGCGAGAAGAGCTACGCCCAGCAGTGGCGGGCGATCGCCGAGGAGATCAAGAACGACATCCTGCAGCACGGCGTGGACTCGCGCGGGGTGTTCACCCAGCGCTACGGCAGTGACGCGCTGGACGCCTCGCTGCTGTTGGTGGTGCTGACGCGATTCCTGCCGCCGGATGACCCGCGGGTGCGGAACACCGTCATGGCGATCGCCGACGAACTCACCCAGGAAGGCCTGGTGCTGCGCTACCGGGTCGAGGAGACCGACGACGGGCTCGCCGGCGAGGAGGGCACCTTCACGATCTGCTCGTTCTGGCTGGTGTCGGCGCTGGTCGAAATCGGGGAGGTGCGGCGCGCCAAACGCCTGTGTGAGCGGCTGCTGTCCTACGCCAGCCCGCTGCACCTCTACGCCGAGGAGATCGAGCCGCGCACCGGCCGGCAACTGGGCAACTTCCCGCAGGCGTTCACCCACCTGGCGCTGATCAACGCTGTGGTGCATGTCATCCGCGCTGAGGAGGAAGCCGACGGCTCCGGCATGTTCCAGCCGGCGAACGCACCGATGTGACGTGGCGATCGCGAGCGCGGCGTAGCCGGGCGAAGCGGGTCGCCACCATCAGGTAGTGGCGATCAGCTGAACGAAGCCGGTCGCCACCGTAAAGCGCGGCGTCAGCCCAGAGCGCTGACTTTGTCCATCAGGGCACGCGCGACGTCGATGGCGCTGGAGTTGATGTCCGCCGATCCCGGGTCAGACGACCGTCGCCCGCCGAAGAACACCACCTGAACCTCGACAAGGCAGTTCGACCGGATACCGATGGCGCGAGCCTGCGGGGTGGGCCGCAGGGGCGGCATGTTGGGCAGGATCGATGTCGCGGTTTTGGTGGCCGCGATGGTGGAATCGGTGGCGCGGACATCGCTGATGACGTTCGTGGTGCTGATCGGACCGGACTGTTCCGACGTCGTCATGCCGTTGCACTGCTGCCACTGCTCGGAGAACTGCGCGAACAGCGCCCCGGCCTGAGTGGCCGACGGAAGAGTGACGACGCCCTCCTCAACCACGATCACCTGCGCCGGTTCGCCGTTGTTCCACCACGACTCCGCCGCAACGTCTTTCACGTCGGCGGCCCGGTACACGCCCTGCTGCAACATCGCCGTCACGCCCAGGCAACCGGCCTGCGACGATCGCTTGACCTGATAAAGCTTTTCGGGCCCGCCGAATTCGGCCGGATCCCGCGCCACGAAGGTCTGATTGAGCATCCGCGACAGCGTCGCGCCGTCGAGAAGCACCTGCTTGACCGTCGCGCCACTCAGCGGCCCCGGCTTCAGGTTCGCCGCGGGCTTCGCCGTGCCCGCCACTACCCCACCGCAGCCCGTCGCCAACGCGGCGACCGCCAACAGCGCCGTCGCAATCCCCCGTATTCGCATGACTATTTCTTGCCCTTGTCCCCCGCGGCGTCGGCGGACAGCGCCGCGACGAACGCCTCCTGCGGCACATCGACGCGCCCGATGGTCTTCATCCGCTTCTTGCCTTCCTTCTGCTTTTCCAGAAGTTTGCGTTTACGGGTGATGTCACCCCCGTAGCACTTCGACAACACGTCCTTGCGGATCGCGCGAATGTTCTCGCGCGCAATGATTTTCGATCCGATGGCGGCCTGGACGGGCACCTCGAACTGCTGGCGCGGGATGAGCTCCTTGAGCTTGGTGGTCATCTTGTTGCCGTAGGCCGAGGCCCCGTCCTTGTGGACGATCGCGCTGAACGCGTCGACCGCCTCGCCCTGCAACAGAATGTCGACCTTGACCAGTTGAGCCTCTTGCTCGCCGGCCTCCTCGTAGTCGAGGCTGGCGTAACCGCGGGTGCGTGACTTCAGTGAGTCGAAGAAGTCGAAGATGATCTCGCCCAGCGGCATGGTGTAGCGCAACTCGACCCGTTCGGGTGACAGATAGTCCATGCCGCCCAGCTCGCCGCGACGCGACTGGCACAGTTCCATGATGGTGCCTATGAATTCGCTCGGCGAGATGATTGTGGTCTTGACCACCGGCTCGTAGACCTCGCGGACCTTGCCGTCCGGCCAGTCCGACGGGTTGGTCACCCGGATCTCGGTGCTGTCCTCTTTGATCACGCGATAGACCACGTTCGGCGACGTCGAGATCAGGTCCAGATTGAACTCGCGCTCCAAACGCTCGCGGGTGATCTCCATGTGCAGCAGACCCAAAAAGCCGCAACGGAATCCGAAGCCCAGCGCCACCGACGTCTCCGGCTCGTAGGTCAGGGCGGCGTCGTTGAGTTGCAGGCGGTCCAGGGCGTCGCGCAAAACCGGGTAGTCCGAACCATCCACCGGATACAGACCCGAGTAGACCATCGGCTTGGGTTCGCGGTATCCGGTCAGCGCTTCCGCGGCACCGTGGCGTGCCGTCGTCACGGTGTCACCCACCTTGGACTGGCGGACGTCCTTGACGCCGGTGATCAGGTAGCCCACCTCCCCCACGCCCAGGCCGTCGCTGGCCTTCGGCTCGGGTGAGACGATGCCGACCTCGAGCAGTTCGTGGGTGGCACCAGTGGACATCATCGCGATGCGTTCGCGCGGGGTGATCTTGCCGTCGATCACCCGGACGTAGGTCACCACGCCGCGATAGATGTCGTAGACCGAGTCGAAGATCATCGCCCGCAGCGGCGCGTCGCCCTCGCCCTGCGGGGGCGGCACCTCGCGCACCACGTGATCGAGCAGGTCGGCGACGCCGTCTCCGGTCTTGCCGGAGACGCGCAGCACGTCGCCCGGCTCGCAACCGATGATGTGGGCGATCTCGGCGGCGTAGCGATCCGGGTCGGCCGCGGGCAGGTCGATCTTGTTCAGCACGGGGATGATGTGCAGGTCGCGGTCCAGCGCCAGGTAGAGGTTGGCCAAGGTCTGTGCCTCGATGCCCTGCGCGGCATCGACCAGCAGTACCGCGCCCTCGC
>NZ_DASUHS010000154.1:0-2534 GCF_036273375.1 Mycobacterium sp.
GCCGCGCATTCGCCGTGCACGAGGCACTCGATCAGACCGGTGCGTTGATCGGGCCGCTCGTGGTCGCCGCAATCCTTGCCGCCCATCACTCCTACGCCACCGGATTCGCCGTGCTGGCCGTCCCCGGCGCGCTAGCCCGAAGTTGCGGCGGGTTTGAGGTCTGATCCCTTTGTTTGTGGGCTTGACGGGTCGTTGATGGGCTTGGCGTGTCGTCACTAATATGCGTGACTTATCGGCCGAGTGATGCTAGCTTGCGGCTGTGCCGAAGCGGGGTGGTGCGGTTCATGTGACAAGTCACCGTCGCCACTATGTTGGCAAGGACGGGGTGGCGCGGGTCTACGAGACGCACCTGCTGCGCCGCTCCTGGCGGGAGGGTGGGAAGGTTCGCAATGAGACGGTGGCCAACCTGTCCCACCTGCCGGGCGAGTTGATCGAGGTGATTGCCCGGTCGCTGCAGGGGGAGGCGTTCGTGCCCGCGTCGGCGGCGGTGACGACGCTGCGGTCGCTGCCGCATGGGCACGTCGCGGCGGTGGCCGCGCAGGCCAAAGCGCTCGGGCTGCCGGGGCTGTTGGGCCCGGCGTGCCGGGAGCGGGACCTGGCCTTCGCGTTGATCATCTCCCGGGTGGTGCGACCGAAGTCGAAGCTGGCCACGCTGTCGTGGTGGGATGACGTCACCCTCGGCGTGGACCTGCAGGTGGCCGGCGCGAGCACTGACGAGGCGTATGCCGCGATGGACTGGCTGGCCGGCAGGCAGGACGCGATCGAGGCGAAGCTAGCCGCCCGGCACTTGAGCCTGGATGTGAACCCGGCGCGGATGGCGCTGTTCGACCTGTCTTCGTCGTGGGTGGAAGGCCGGCACTGCCCGCTGGCGGCGCGGGGCTACTCCCGCGACGGCAAGCGCGGCACGGCCCAGATCGAGTACGGGCTGCTCACCGATCCCGACGGCCGCCCGGTCGCGGTGCGGGTCTTCCCCGGCAACACCGCCGACCCGGCTGCCTTCACCGAGACCGTCGACATCGTGCGGAATAAGTTCGGGCTCGGCGAGCTGGTGATGGTCGGCGATCGCGGCATGATCACCACCGCGCGGATCGACGCGCTCAAACAGCTCGGCGGGCTGGGCTGGCTGACCTGTCTGCGTGCTCCCGCCATCGCGAAACTCGCCGCCGATGACGGGCCGCTGCAGCTGTCGCTGTTCGACCAGGCCGACCTGGCCGAGATCAACCACCCTGACTATCCCGGCGAGCGGCTCATCGCCTGCCGCAACCCAGCGCTCGCGGCCGAACGCGCCCGCAAACGCGCCGACCTGCTCTCGGCCACCGAGGCCGCCCTCGCTCCGCTGATCGACCGCGTCGCCGCTGGGAAGCTACGTGGCGCTGACAAGATCGGCGTCCAGGCCGGCAAGCTGATCAACAAGTACAAGGTCGGCAAGCACTTCGACCTCGCCATCACCGACACCAGCCTCGCCATCACCCGCCGGGTCGAGCAGATCGCCGCCGAGGCTGCCCTGGACGGCGTCTACGTCATCCGTACCAGCATCCCCGCCGACCGGCTCGACTCGGCTGGTGTCGTGACCGCCTACAAACAGCTCGCCGCCGTCGAACGTGACTTCCGCACCATCAAAACCGACGACCTCGACCTGCGCCCCATCCACCACCGTCTCGAAGACCGCGTCCGCGCCCACGTACTCATCTGCCTGCTCGCCTGCTACCTCACCTGGCACCTGCGCCGCGCCTGGGCGCCACTCACCTACACCGACGAGCACCCGCCCCAGCGCGACAACCCCGTCGCACCCGCAAAACGCTCACCGGCGGCCGCCCGCAAAACCTCCCGCCGTCGCGACCAGCACGACCAGCCCCTCCACAACTTCCGCGGCCTGCTCGACCACCTCGCCACCCTCACCCGCAACGACAACCGCTACGCCACCACCGGACCAGTCCTGCCCACCCTCGCCCAACCAACCCCCACCCAGCGGCGAGCCTTCGACCTGATCAACAGCCCCATCCCACTCACCATCACGTAGACAGAACCCGCCCAACCGAAACCGCCACAACCCCCGACCTACCAAAGGTTCAGCCGCCTCAGCCGCCGCAACTTCGGGCTATATAACGCACCACTCGCATCAGAACGCACCACTCAGCTGACGATCAGCCGCCGGGCCGCCAGAGGACGTCGCCGTCGGGGTTCGCCGAGCGGGCCAGAATGAACAGCAGGTCCGACAGCCGGTTCAGGTAGAGCAGGGCGGCCCGGTTCGTGTGTAGCTGGTCGGCCTCCAAGAGCGCCCAGGCCCGGCGTTCGGCCCGCCGGGCGACTGTCCGGGCATGATGTAGCAGCGCGCCGGCCGGCGTGCCGCCAGGCAGGATGAAGCTCGCCAATTTGGGCAGCGGCTCGTTGAAGGTGTCGCACCAGTTCTCGAGTCGGGTGACGTAGGCCTCGGTAACGCGCAGTGGTGGGCGCTTCGGGTCCGGTTGCACCGGCGTGGACAGGTCGGCGCCGACGTCGAACAGATCGTTCTGTACCTGCCGGAGCACGGCGAC
>NZ_DASUHS010000155.1:0-27834 GCF_036273375.1 Mycobacterium sp.
GTGGGCCCCGGTGGCCAGCAGCGCGAAAAGTCCGGTGAGGAAGAACGTTGCGAGTTCGGCGGCGTCGACGTCGGAGTTGACCTGCCCCGCGTCCTGGGCTCGACTGATGACGCCCACCAGAAATTGTCCGAGCGGGTGCTGTGCGAACTCGTCTTCGACTGGACGCGTTGAGGAGAAATGCAATCCGAGCATGTCGCGGAAAACTGCTTCCCCCAAACGGCTTTCAGCGCTGAGCACGTGGTGCACGAGTTGGGAGAGCGTCGACGCAAGATCGCCCTTGGCGTCGCCGAGTTCGCTGATGATCCGGGTCTCCTCGACGCGCTCCACCTCGATCAGAACGTGTTCCTTGGTTGGGAAGTGGAAATAGAACGTCCCCCGGGCCACGCCGGCATCGGCAACGATCGCGCTGACATCGGCGGCGGCCACGCCGCGCCGTGAGATCTCGGTCAGTGCCGCGTCGAACAAGCGGGCGCGGGTTTCCAGCCGGCGCGCCTCGCGGACGCCCCCGGCCGGCGATCCGGTCGCGGACGGCGCCGGTGGTGACTCCATGAAGGCACCGTACGCCCCTTCACTGACGGTCGTCAATGACGGTCGTCAGCGAAGGGATCAGCCGACGATCTCGGCGAGCCAGTACTGATTGTCGCGCTGGGCGTTCACGAGGTGGCCACCTTGGCGGCAAGTCCGTCAATTCGCGTAGTCAATTACCCTATCGGGGCGCGCGGCGCGGACACATAATTGTTTCGGTGCGAGGAAAGGTGGTCCGATGTCCGCGTCCCAGCCCCCACCGGTAGAAACCTGCGACGTTTGCATCGTTGGAGCAGGCATCGCCGGGCTGAATGCACTGTTCGCCGCGAGCCGATATCTGTCGCGGGACAACAAGGTGATCCTGATCGATCGTCGGGCGCGCGTCGGCGGCATGTGGGTCGATGTGTACTCGTATGTACGCCTGCATCAACCTCACCCGATGTTCACCGCGGGCAACATCGAGTGGACCATCGGCAAGGATCGCGCCTACTTGGCGACCAAAGGCGAAGTGCTCGACCATTTTCGGCACTGCGTGGACGTGATACGCGAACGCGTGCAGGTGGACGAGTACTTCGGGTGGGACTTCGAGTCGGAGGAAGAAGCGAACGGAATCGTGCGGGTCACCTCCAGGGCTGACGACGGCCGGGTGCTCGTCGTCGAGGCCAAGCGATTGATCAAAGCCTATGGCCTGGGGATCACGCCGAACGAGCCGCTCGACATCTCCAGCACACACGTCCATTCGGTCTCGCCCGACTACAGCGACGTCCGGGTGGGCGACATCAGCAAAAGCGATGCGCCGGTGTGGATCGTCGGCGGCGGAAAAACCGCGATGGACACCGCGCATGCATTGATCACTACATACCCCGGTCGTGAGGTAAACCTCGTAGCCGGCCAAGGAACATTTTTCTCCAAACGCGACGGCCTGTTTCCGAGCGGCATCCGGCGGTGGTGGAAGGGCACACCGACGAGCAACCTCGCCACGCAATTAAGTCGCCGGTACGACGGCACGAACGAATCAGACGTCCAAGGGTGGTACCGGGCCACCCATGGCACGTTCTTGACCCCTCGGGCGGACAACTTCGTATTGGGAGTGTTGTCGGACGCCGAGAACCGCACGATTTCCGCCGGGCTAAACGATGTCGTCATGGACTATTTCGAGGATGCAGTCGATCGCAATGACACCACCGAGTTGGTGTTCCGGAGCGGATCGACGAAGACGATTCAACCGGGCAGCTGGGTCGTCAACTGCACCGGATACGTCAAATTCCGCGACGAGGACCCGTACGAGCCTTACGTTTCACCCAGTGGCACAGTCGTTTCCATCAACGTGCGGTCGGCCATACTGCACTTGCCCGCCTTCATTGGGTATTTCCTGGGGCATCTGCTGTTCCTGGACAAGCTCGGTGAGATCCCGCTATACGAAGTCGACTGGCAGAAGTTGAGGCAAAAGGCACCGCTGGCATTTCCGTACGTCCTCTTCGCGCTCGTCCAGCACAACCTCAGCCTGATCTACGACGAGGTCCCCCGTAGCGTATTCGGTGAAAACGGCCTGGATTTCGATAACTGGTACCCGCTACCGCGCCGCTTGCCGGGCCTGGCGCGGTTCGTGCTCACGCACCGCCGGGAACGCGAGCGCCAGCGCCGCGTTCTTGACACGGTCCGGGAGCGTTTCGATATCCGCTGCGGTCCGCTGGGCGAGGAATATGCACCCAGCGCCACAACGTAACTGGGTGGCTGGTTAACCCTGTCGCCCGACGGTGGCGGGTATTGGCCGTCCCGCCGCGTTCATGAGCCGCTGGTGACCTTGACGGCCAATGCCGCCAGCTTCGCGTCGAGTTGCTCTGCAGCGCTGAGTAACTCGGGGTTGGGCTCCACCACCATCAGCGACGACGGCTTGACGTAGGTCAGGCTGCTGTGTCCCGCACCCTCGTCGGCGAGCAGCAGCTCGACCGGGGCGAACAGCCCGGCTTTCACGTCGTGGCGCAGCATGGTGATGGCGATCAGGGGGTTGCCCAGGATGATCCGCAGCACCTTGCGGTCGATGCCGGCCTTGGTGATCCATGCGCCGTGGTCGACGGTGCCGAACAACATGAATCCGCTTGGCCCGACATGAGATTCGACGCGCTCCTGATACGACTGCCAGTCGCCGGTGCGCGTCGCGATATCGTTGATCGGCACCGGCTGCTCGCCGATGTCGGCGAGCAGGGCCGCGAGCAGCTCGTCGTAGCTCTTGGTGCTGTCGTAGCGCATGCGGACGCCGTCGAAGCGGGCCTCTGTCAATCCAAATGCTGATGCGGTCATGGTGCCTCCTCAGCCCAGCCGCTCGATGATGGTGGCGTTGGCCATGCCGCCGCCCTCACACATCGTCTGCAATGCGTACCGTCCGCCCCGCTGTTCGAGCGCGTTGACCATCGTGGTCATGATGCGAGCGCCGCTGGCGCCCAACGGGTGCCCGATCGCGATCGCGCCGCCGTTGACGTTGGTCTTGGTCAGATCGGCCCCGGTGTCGTGCGCCCAGGCCAGCACGACGGGCGCGAACGCCTCGTTCACCTCGAACAGGTCGATGTCGGCGAGCCTCAGCCCGGCGCGCTGTAACACCTTCTCGGTGGCCGGAATAACCCCGGTCAACATGTACAGCGGGTCGGAGCCCACCACGGTGGTGGTGTGGATCCGGGCCAGCGGGCGCAGGCCCAGTTTGTTGGCGACCTCGCTAGTGGTGATCAGCACGGCGGCGCTACCGTCGGACAGTGGAGACGAATTGCCGGGCGTGATCTCCCAGTTGATCTGCGGGAAACGGGCTTTGGCCGCGTCGCTGTAGAACGCCGGCTGCAACCCGGCCAGCGTGTCGACCGTGGTGCCGGGGCGGATGATTTCGTCGGTGGCCAGCCCGGCGATCGGAATGAGCTCGTTGTCGAACAGGCCTTCCTTCGTGGCGCGGGCGGCCTTCTCGTGGCTGCCGGCGGAGAACTCGTCGAGCTGGGCGCGCGAGAAGCCCCACTTCGCGGCGATCAGTTCGGCGCTGATGCCCTGCGGTACCAGGCCGTCGGGGTAGCGGCGGGTCATGTCCTCGCCCATCGGGTTGCTGCCAGGCAACACCTGGGTGCCCATCGGGACGCGGCTCATCGACTCCACGCCGCCGGCGATGACCAGGTCGTAGGCGCCGGCGATCACACCCTGGGCGGCGAAGCTGATGGCCTGCTGGCTGCTGCCGCATTGGCGGTCGATCGAGACGCCGGGAACCGACTCCGGGAACCCCGCGCCAAGCAGGGCATTACGGGCGATGTTGGCCGCCTGGTCGCCGACCTGGGTGACGGCGCCCGCGATGACATCGTCGACTTGCGTCGGATCCACGCCGGTACGCGCCACCAGCTCGCGCAGGCTGTGTGCCAGCAGATCTGCCGGCAGCACGTCGTGCAGCGCGCCACTGGCCTTGCCCTTGCCGATGGGGGTGCGGACGGCTCCGACGATGACGGCGTCGCGGACCTGGTTCATGACTCCTCCTCGAGTCCCGTTGATCTAGGTATAGATCGCTGTACCCAGATAAACACCTCGGTATGCTTAAAGCAACCCAGCTCCGGAGGTGATTTAGATGACACTGCTGCAAGGACCGCTGGCCGACCGCGACGCCTGGTCGGCGGTGGGCGAGTGCGCAATCGAGAAGACCATGGCGGTCGTCGGAACCAAATCCGCGATGCTGATCATGCGCGAGTCGTACTACGGCACCACCCGATTCGATGACTTCGCCCGTCGGGTGGGCATCACCAAGGCCGCCACCTCAGCACGGCTGAGCGAACTGGTCGAGCTGGGGTTACTACGGCGCCAGCCCTATCGGGAGCCCGGGCAGCGCGGCCGCGACGAGTACGTGCTCACGGATGCCGGCATCGATTTCATGCCGGTGGTGTGGGCGATGTTCGAGTGGGGGAGGCATCATCTGCCGGGCCACAACCGGCTACGGCTGATCCATCTGGGCTGCGGCGCCGAGGCGAGCGTCGAAATCCGTTGCGCCGACGGCCATCTGGTACCGGCCGACGAGCTCGGCATGCGCCTCGCTAAGAAGTCTGGTTGAGCGCGGCCAGTAGCCGGCGCGCCGCGGTTACGCGGCGCACGGCGGGCCCGGTCAGTGTGTCCAGGGCGCACTCGGGGTCGGCCGGTGGCCCCATGTGCCCGCAGCCGCGCGGGCAATCCGCGATGGCCTCGGCCAGGTCGGAAAACGCCATCATGACGTCGTCGGGCTGGATGTGAGCGAGCCCGAAGGATCGGATGCCCGGCGTGTCGATCACCCAGCCGGTGGTGCCCAGCGGCTCTGTCAACGGCAGCGCCACCGACTGCGTCGAGGTGTGCCGTCCCCTGCCGATGTCGGTCACGTCGCCGACGGCGCGGTCCGCGTCGGGCACCAGGCGGTTGACCAAGGTGGACTTGCCGACGCCGGAATGCCCGAGCAGCACGGTGATCTTGCCCGCGAGCAGGTCCGCCACGGCGAGCAGGGGATCGTCGCGACCGGCGACAACCACCGTCAGGTCCAGGTCCAGAAACTGCTCCGCGAACGGCTCCGGCGGGGCGAGGTCGGTCTTGGTGAGGCACAGGATCGGCGTGAGGCCGCCGGCGTAGGCGGCGATCAGCGTCCGGTCCACCAGGCCGGTACGGGGTGGTGGATCGGCCAGTGCCACCACGATCAGCAGCTGATCGGCGTTGGCGACCACCACCCGTTCGGTCGGATCGGTGTCGTCGGCGGTGCGCCGCAACACCGTTCGGCGCTCGCCGCGACGCACTATGCGGGCCAACGTGTCCGGTCGCCCGGACAGATCGCCGACCACGTCGACGTCGTCGCCCACCACGATCGGCGTGCGGCCCAGTTCGCGGGCCCGCATGGCGGTGACCCGGCGATCGACGTCCCCGCCCAGCACACATCCCCAGCGGCCGCGGTCGACGCTGACCACCATCGCGGCCTCGGCGTCGGCATGCTCGGGACGCGTCTTGGTCCGCGGACGCGAGCCCCGGCCGGAGCGGATCTTGACGTCGGACTCGTCGTAGTCGCCGGGCCTCACATGCCTTGCTCCAGCATGCGGGCCCACAGCCGCGGAAAGTCGGGCAGCGTCTTGCTGGTGGCGCCGATGTCGTTCACCTCGACCCCATCCACCCGCAGCCCGACGATCGCGCCCGCCATCGCCATCCGATGGTCGGCATACGCGTGCCACATCCCGGCACTCAGCGGCGTCGCGGTGATCACCAGGCCGTCGGACGTTTCCTCGCAATCGCCGCCCAGGCGGTTGATCTCGGCACTCAGCGCGGCGAGCCGATCGGTCTCGTGCCCCCGCAGGTGAGCGATGCCGGTGAGCCGGGACACCGATCCGGGCGTCGCCAGCGCCGCCAGGGCGGCCACCGACGGTGTCAGCTCGCCGACCGCGCGCAGGTCGACGTCGAAACCGCCATACTCCCCGGACCCCCGCACCTCGAGATACGAATCAGTCTGCGTGACAACGGTGTCCAGCTTGCCCAACACGGACAGGATGTCGTCGGCGGGCTGCACGCTGTCGGCCGGCCAGCCGGTGATGCGCACGGCGCCGCCGGTGACCACCGCCGCCGCCAGGAACGGAACGGCGTTTGTCAGATCCGGCTCGACTTCCCAGTGCCGCGCCGCGACCGGCCCAGGGCGCACCGTCCAGCGGTTGGGCACGGAGTCGTCGACGTCGACGCCGGCCTGACGCAACATCACCACCGTCATGGCGATGTGCGGCGCCGACGGCAGTGCCGCACCGGTGTGTCGAACGGTCAGTCCCTCGGCGAACGACGCCGCGCACAACAGCAACCCCGAAACGAACTGCGAGGAAGCCGAGGCGTCGACTTCCACGATGCCGCCGGGGATCGAACCCGCGCCCAGCACCCGGAACGGGAGACCGGAGCCGTCGATCCGGACGCCGAGCCCGCGCAGCGCGTCCAGCAGCGGCGCGATGGGCCGTGCCCGGGCCTGCTCGTCGCCGTCGAACTCCACCGCCGTCTCGGCGAGCGCCGCCAGTGGCGGCACGAACCGCAGCACCGTGCCGGCCAGGCCGCAATCGACTTGCGCCGGCGGCTCCGGTTCGACCCGACCGCTGACCGTCAGCTCCGTCTCGTCACCGTCGACACGCTCGTCACCGTCGACACGCAAGCCCAGGGTGCGCAGCGCCCCGATCATCAGGTCGGTGTCCCGGCTGCGCAGCGCCCCGCTGATGGTCGGCTTGCTTTTCCTGGGCGAGCCCGGGGACCCCGAGCCTAGGGCGGCCGCCAGCCCAGCGAGCACCAAAGCCCGGTTGGTCTGCGACTTCGAACCCGGAATGGTCACGGTCGCGTGCACGGGCTGAGATGCCACGGGGGCCGTCCACGTACTCATTCGTCCATCATTGCCTGTCGCCGGTTTCTGCCACCATGGAATGTATGTGTGGACGGTTCGCGGTAACGACCGATCCGGCCCTGCTGGCCGAGAAGATCAAGGCGATCGACGAGGCCACCGGCGCCGGCGCCGCTTCTGCCGCGCCCAACTACAACGTGGCCCCGACCTCGGCCATCGCGACCGTCGTCAGCCGGCATTCCGAGCCCGACGACCAGCCCACCAGGAGGGTGCGGCTGATGCGCTGGGGTTTGGTGCCGCCATGGGCCAAGGCCGGTGCCGACGGTGCGCCCGAAACCAAGGGTCCGATGCTGATCAACGCTCGCGCGGACAAGGTCACCACGTCGCCCGCCTTCCGGACCAGCGCCAAGTCCAAGCGCTGCCTAATCCCGATGGATGGCTACTACGAATGGCGGGTCAATTCGGACGATGCGGCCGGCAAGAAGACCCGCAAGACGCCGTTTTTCATGTACTCCGAAGACGGGGAGCCGCTGTTCATGGCGGGCCTGTGGTCGGTCTGGAAACCGGCCAAGGACGCTTCGCCGCTGCTGAGCTGCACGATCATCACCACCGATGCGCCGGGGGAACTGGCGCAGATTCACGATCGGATGCCGCTGGCGCTGCCCCAGCGGGACTGGGATCGCTGGCTGGACCCGGACGCCGCGATCGACGAGGATCTGCTGGCCCGCACGCCGGACGTGCGCGGCATCCGGATGCGCGAGGTGTCGACGCTGGTCAACAACGTACGCAACAACGGCCCGCAGTTGCTCGAGCCGGCCGAGCCGCAGCCCGAGCAGATGAAAATCCTTTAGCTCTGCCTCAGCTCAACGGATGCGGTGGTCATGCCGCCCCGCGCTGCGGTCCTCATCGTCGTCTTCACCACGAAGAATTTTCTCGGGGTGTTGGAAGGTATTGATTCGCGGCTGTTGACCGGGCCGCCACAGCTCTCCCGCGCTGCTGGATGAGCGTCTTGGAGCTAGTGAACGGCCGCAACCTCTAAGCTCCGTGGGTGCGCCACCGGCCATTGAGGCGTAGCGTTTTTGCTGTTCGAGTAAACGAACAAGGAGAACTGCCCTGGCAGCCAAGTTCGGGATCAGCAAGGACAAAGCCGGCATGTCGCGATTCCAACTGAAACCCGCCAACGGCGAAATCATCGCCGCCAGCCAGAGTCACGACACCAAGGCAGCCGCCGAAAATGGCTTCGAGTCGGTCAAGACGAACGCTTCCGTCGCGAAGGTTGTAGACCTGACTGAACAGGAGTTTGAGCGCAACTAGCCCCGCGTTGGGAAGAACTGATGAAGAAGGCAATGGACGCGTTGGTGGCAGCAGTGACAGCACTGACACCCCTCTGCATTTCACCAGCGCAAGCGCACGCTGACGATCCCTGTGTCAGCATCACCGATCCCGCTGCCCACCAGGCTTGCATCGACGAACCCCAGACCGATGGCTCCACGGACGGCCCCCGAATGGGCGATTGCCAGGCCAGCCCCAATTACGGACAAGTGGGCCAATTCTGTCGGAACTTCTGGGTCCGAAAGTCTGCGCCCTCCAATGCAAGGCGGGGTTATGCGGAGGGGATCAAAACCGCGCCCGCCCCCGGCGATCCGGCAACTCTGTAATGGGGGAAGGGCGCTGACAAAACAGATGGGGCTAAATGCATTCGCCACAGATCAACTTTCACTCCATCTAGAAGTTTTCGACTATCCCGACCCGGCGCTCTAACACCGCATGGGAGTCCACTAAACCTGTGCGGGAAGGGTGAAAGTCGGGATCAGAGCGCACCACCGCGGCTCTCGCCGCTTAGTGAAGAGTCGATAGGCGTCGCGATGCGCTGCTGGATGAACGCCGCGAATTGACCAAGTGAATTTCACGATTCCCAAAGTGAGGAAACCCGCGGGCGCATACGCTGTCGATCGACGAACGGGCCACGTCTCTACACGAACGTCACCGAAAGGGACAACAATTGGGACGCGAAAATCGGTCCCTTGGGGGATGCCATGCCGCGCAGGCCCGCATGCGCGGCATCGAGATTATCGACGCCGAGCTTTGACAGGGGGTCGGCGTGGACTTCTGGGCTCCTCCCGAAATCACATCGGCACTGATTCATTCAGGGCCGGGGCCCGGATCACTGCTCGCTGCCGCCAACGTCTGGCGCCAGCTCGCGATCGAGCTGGGACAGACCGCCGCTGACTACGCCTCCACCGTGGCGGGCATTCCCTGGCAGGGACCATCAGCGACGGCGATGACCGTGTCTACCCTTCCCTACGTCGCATGGCTACAGACCACCGCAGTCCAGGCCGCTCAGATGTCGATGGCGGCCACCACCATGGCCAGCTCGTTCGTCGCCACCCAGACAGCTGTGGTGCATCCCAGCGTGGTCACCGCCAACCGCACGCTGCTTGCTCAGCTGATCGCGACCAACGTCTTCGGCATCAACTTCCCCGCCATCGCCGCCACCGAGCTCCAGTACCTGCAGATGTGGGCGGATAACACCACCGCCATGCTGGGCTATCAGGCCACCAGCGCGCAGACCATGACGCTACAGCCGTTTACACCTGCTCCCGCCACCAGCAACCCAAACGGCATGGCCGCACAGCGCGCGGCGGTAGCCGCTGCCCCAGCCGCTGCACCAGCCGCTGCCGATCCGCCCGCTCTCACGCTTCCCACGGATCCGTTTTTCTCCAATCCCACCATCGGGGCGTTACTTAACCAGGAGAGCCAGTTCATCTCGAGCGGGTTCCCGTTTAACGCCTTCAGCGTATTCACCGGAGGTCATGATTTCTTCCCCGGGCAAGCCCCAGACGTCCTGGCCGCCACCCCTCGCAACCTCGCTATCGCTTACAACGTCACCGGTCCCGAGGCCGTGGGAGGGGCGCCGAATTTCTTTGCCCCGCCGGCCGCTACAACCAGTGCAGTGGAGACGTCTGTCACCGCTTCTCTCGGCAAGGGAATGTACGTCGGAAACCTTGTGGTCCCGCCTTCGGCGGTCACCTCCCCGATCCAGCTGGCCGCCGCAGAGGCACCGTTGGTGGCAACAACAGCCCAGGGCGCGCCACTAACCCCGATGTTTATCCCGCCGATGCCGCCGGGAGCGCGTAAAGCCCAGCGGGACAAGCCCGACGAGAAAGGCTATGGACCGCCGATCCCCGGCACCATCATGCGGCGACCTCCGGCGGGCGGATAAGAAGGCCCACCACGCCGCCGGGGTTTGTCATCGGACCACGCATCAGTGTGTATTGCCCGGATCAGGCGTTGCGCCCCGTTCGGTCAACGTCCGCACCACCGCCAGACCACGACGACCACTGTGCTGACGCCGAACTCAGCTTCTCCAACAGTGCGGCCAGTACCTTCGGCTGCGGGTCCCGCGTCGACCAGTCAGTCCAAAACCGATCGATGATGCCGTTCCTGGAGACTTCTGAATCCACAGTGGCACAAGTGATTTCAGGCGCTTGCGCCGGGCAGAGGTTGCCTGCCTAACCGCGGCCGAAGCCGAATCAGTTGCTCAGGACCAATTCCAGTTGCCGTTGACGTTGCGGTCCGGAACTCACCAGAAGTTGTTCCATCGAATCCGGCACCTAACCTCGCTGGGCGAGCGCCACCGCGGTGGCCACGGCTTCCAGCAGACGGCCGAGTTGCTCGGAGTCCCCGACGTTGCGGTCGCCGGCGGCCAGCCGGGTGAAGACACCGGCGATGAACGTAGTGACGGCGGTGGTCTGCGCGGCCAGCAGTGTGGGGTCGCGGGTGTCGGGCTGCAGGTGGGCGATGGCGTCGCGGGCCATGCCGTTGATCCGGGCGACGAACACTTGCGACGTCTCGGCCAGACCGGGATCGCGCGCGGCGCCCAGCAGCAGTTCGTGGCGCGCCCTGTTGAGCATCAGCCCGGATCCGTCGGCCTGGATCATGGTGAGCCGGGCCAGGTGTGCGAAGGGCGAGAGCGGATCGACCGGCTCGTCGATTACCGACTGCAGGTTGGCCACATCGATCTCCGCGACGCGCTTGCCGACGCCGTTTAGCAGGGCGGCGCGGGTGCGGTAGTAGTACGATGTGGTGCCCTCGGGGACGCCGGCGACACGGTCGACCTGCCCGTGCGTCAGTCCGCGCGAGCCGTGCTCGGCCAGCACCCGGATCGCAGCATCGCACAGGTCGCGGCGGCGTTCATCGCCGTTGCGTCTCCGGGATGTGTTGGTGGCCATGACTGTCCTCAGCGCAGCACCGTGCCGCCGTCGACGTTGACGACCTGACCGTTGATCCATTCGCCCTCGGCGGAGAGCAGGAAGGCGACCAGCGCGGCGACGTCGCCGGGATCGCCGACACGGGGCCCGCGAATGCGCTTGAGCGCGGCGGCCTGAAGGTCCGGCCATTGCGGCACCGACCGGATGGTCTCGGTGGCGGTGAACCCGGGCGCGACCGCGTTGCACCGGATGTTGTCCTTGCCCCACCGCGACGCGACGTGGCGGGTGAGGGCGCCGATGCCTGCTTTCGCGGTGGCATAGGCAGGACGCGCGGGCTCGCCCTGGAACGCCGCCGCCGAGGACATGTTGACGATTGCCCCGCCACCGCGGCGCAGCATGTGCGGAATGACGTATTTCATCGCGGCCACATAGCCGCGCAGGTTCACCGTCATCACCCGGTCCCAGACGTCGAAGTCGATATCGACCACGTCGGTGTCGGCGCGAATGGCGCTCATGTCGGCGCCCACGTTGAACTGCAGGTCCACTCCGCCGTAAGTCGTTGCGGCGAAATCGATCAGGCCGGCGACCGATGCGGGGTCGGACAGGTCGAAGGCCACGTGGGCGGCCGTGCCCCCGGCCGCGGCGATGCGCGCGGCCGTCTGCTGCGCGGTGTCGACGGCGACGTCCCCGATGACCACCCGGCAGCCCTCCTCGCCCAGCCGGGCGGCGGTCGCCGCCCCGAGGCCGGTTGCGCCGCCGGCGACGATCGCCACCTTGTCGGCCAGACCGCGCAGTCCCATGAGCGCCCCTTCCCGCATCGAAGATATTGACTTTACCTCTAGAACTGTAGAGGATCGCCAGTCATGGCAGGGATCCATCGAGAGCGCCCCGGTGCGGGCGAGCTCTCGGCGGCGACGGACACCCCCGCGCAGCCCCTGGGCGACGGCGTCTGGATGTCGCCGGGCGTCTCCAACTCCTATGCGGTCGCGACCGATGAGGGACGGGTCATTGTCAACAGCGGACTGGTCTTCGAAGGCCCATTGCACCGCAAGGCTTTTGCCAACGTCGCCGGTCGGACGCGGGCCATCATCGTCACCCAGGGGCACGCCGACCACTGGGGCGGGGTGAACTCGCTGCGCGAGCAGGGCGCCCCGGAAACGCCCGGAACCCAAGTGGTGATGCACCGCAACTATCGGTATTGGCGCGACGACAACACGCTGCTCATGGGCTACCGGGTGCCCAAGACGTCGTTCGCGTTCCAGAAGTTCTCCGACGCGGTGCTCGAACACTTCAAGACGATCGACCCCGCGACCATCGACTTCTCGTTCCCCGAGCCGACCACGACCTTCGACCAGCACATGAGCTTCACGGTCGGCGGGCGCACCTTCGAGCTGGCATGGACGCCCGGCGGTGAGACCACCGACGCACTGGTGGTGTGGCTGCCGGAAGGTCGAATCATGTTCAGCGGCAACCTATTCGGTCCATTGTTCGGGCACGTCCCAAACCTGATGACCATCCGCGGGGATCGATATCGCGATCCGATCCTTTACATCGAGTCGCTGAACACCGTGCTGGAATACGGACCGCGGCGGCTGATCACGGGCCACTTCGACCCCATCGAGGGCGCCGATCGTATCGCCGAAGAGGTCACCGCGATGCGCGACGGAATGCAGGCCGTGCACGATCGCACTGCCGAACTGATGAATTCCGGCGCCGACATCCACACCGCCATGCGCGATGTCAAGGTGCCCGGGCACCTCGACATCGGCGAGGGCTATGGGAAGACCTCCTGGAATGTGCGGGCCATCTGGGAGATGTACACCGGATGGTTCCGGCATAGCTCCACCACCGAACTGTATGGCGTGGCACCGGATTCGGTTGCCACCGATGTGGTCAGTGCCGCCGGCGCCGACGCGCTGTTGCACGCGGCCCGCGCTCACGTGGCCGCCGGACGGCCGGTGCAGGCCATCCACCTCACCGATCTGATCCTGGCCGCCCAGCCGATGCACGCCGGTGCGCGGGCGGTGGCCTCCGACGCGCACGAGGCCCTGTTGGCCGACACCGAAAACTTCTGGGAAAGGGCCTGGCTCACCAAGTCGATCAACGAACTGAGGACGACCGAATGAACACCGTCAACTTCGATTTCACCGGCGCCCACGTGCTGGTGACCGGCGGCACCAGCGGCATCGGCAACGCGATCGCCGCCGCCTTCGCCGCCGCCGGCGCCGCCGTCACGGTGACCGGCACCCGCGGCTCGGCCGAGGACTATCCCGAAACGGAGCTGGGTGCGTTCACCTACCGCCAGTGCCAGATCCAGGATGCCGAATCCGTTGATGCCCTGGCGGATTCACTGGGCGACCTGGACATCCTAATCAACAACGCGGGTGGCCCCTATCCCGCCGGCGACGAATACGACCCGGAGGGTTACGTCGCGTCGGTGACGCAGAACATGCTCGGCCCGATGCGGCTGACCATGCGCTGCCATCAGCGCCTTAAGTCCAGCCAGGTGCCGGGCGGTGCGAGCGTCGTCAGCGTGGTCTCGATGTCCGCGTTCCGCTCGGCGGTCTTCGTCCCGGGCTACGCCTCGTCGAAGATGGGTCTGATCGCCCTGACCATGAACCTGTCCCGCCGGTGGGCCAACGACGGGATCCGGGTCAACGCCATCGCGCCCGGACTCATCGACACCCGAATGACGCATCCGGCCATGGGAATTCCCGAGGTGATGGATGTCGAGATCGGCTTCCACACCCCCTTGGGCAGGCCCGGTACACCCCAGGACTGCGCCGGTGCTGCGCTGTTCTTGTGTACCGACGCCGCCTCCTACATCACCGGCAGCACCATCGCCGTCGACGGCGGATACCTGACGGTCTAGCGCGATGAGCGACCACACAAACTTCGACAACCTCGCGACCGCCGACGACGTTTTCAAGCTGGCTGCCCAACGCACCGGCCTCACCGAAATCGACTCCGACTCATGGCGTGACGGGCTACAGCTCATCCTCGACGAGCTCAACACCTCGCCGGTCTTCACCGCGTTCGGTCGCGAACGCGTCCTCGACGACGTCACCAACGCGCTGGGGCGGCGCATGCAGGTGCACGGTTACGTCCAGGCGCACGCCGAAGTGCTGGACACGCCCGTCGAGCGGCCCCTGATCGTGCTCGGCATGCCCCGCACTGGCACCACGGTGATCAGCTACCTGCTCGACCTGGACCCGGCCCGGCGATCGCTGCTGCACTGGCAGTGCGTGGACCCGATCCCGCCCGCCGGCACCGACACACTGCGCACCGACCCGCGCTGCGTGGCCCTGCTGGAAGAGCAACGCAAGATCCTCGAACTGGTGACCCAGGCGAAAATGCCGCTGCCGCACTGGGAAGACGCCGACGGCCCGACCGAGGACATGTTCATTCACAACCAGGACTTCAAAGGCCTGTCCTGGGATTCGTTCCTGCCGACGGATCGCTACGCGCGGTGGCTCTTCGACGAGGCCGACATGAGCAGCACCTACGAATACCAGAAGCGCTACCTGCAGGTCCTGCAGTCCACCGCGCCGGGCAACTGGAGCCTGAAGATGCCCTCGCACTCGGTGCACATCGAGGCGCTGCTGAAGGTCTTTCCCGACGCCCGGCTGATCTGGGCGCACCGCGATCCGTACAAGGCGACCGGTTCGCTGTGCAACCTGTGGCGGCTGCCGCAGAGTCTGGTGATGAACACCGAGCTGCTGGACCAGAAGGACATGGGCCGGCTGGCGCTGTGGCAGATGCGCTACCACGTCGACCGGCCGCTGCGGGCGCGCGACCGGATCGGCGACGAACGCTTCTTTCACATGTACTACCACGAGATGATGCGCGACCCGATGGACGTCATGCGGCGCATCTACGAGTGGGCTGACGAACCTCTGACCGCCGAAACCGAAGGGCGCATGCGGGATTGGCTCGCCGAGCACCCCCAGGACAGATTCGCGCTCAACGCCTACCGCCTCGACGAATACGGCCTGAGCGTCGAACAGCTCGCGCCGACCTTCGCCGAGTACCTCGATACCTTCGACATCGAACTGGAAGGCACACCGTGAAAGCATCCGTGGTCACCGGACCGGGTAGGGCAGAGGTTCTCGACACCGAGCGCCCCGAGGTAGGCCCGCGCGACGTCCTGGTGCGGATGCGTGCCTGCGGCATCTGCGGTTCCGACGCGTTCTACATCACCATCGGCGGCATCCCGCCGCGCCAGGGGCACACGCCGCTCGGGCACGAGCCCGCCGGGGAGGTCGCCGAGGTCGGCGCCCAGGTGACCGGGCTGTCCGTCGGCGACCACGTGGTCATCAACCCGATGGCCGCGCCCAGTGGCATCATCGGCAACGGCGGCGCCAGCGGGGCACTAGCCGACTACCTGCTCATCGAAAACGCCGTCCGCGGAACGAGTCTCGAAGTGATCCCGGATCACATCCCGTGGGAAGTGGCCGCACTCAACGAGCCGATGGCCGTCGCACGCCACGGCGCCAACCGCTGCCGGCCCAAACCGACGGACAAGGTCGTCGTGTTCGGCGCCGGGCCGATCGGGCTGGGCGCCGTACTGGCCTTCAAATCCCTTGGCGTCAGCCACGTCGTCGTCGCGGACCTGATCCCGAGTCGGCTGCGGAAGGCGCTGCAGATCGGCGCCGACGCCGTCGTCAACTCCGCCGACGATGACGTGGTGGCGCGCCTCATCGAACTGCATGGCGAGGGCGAAGCCGGAATCCCCGGGTTACCCGGACGCGCAGGCACCGACATCTACCTCGACGCCGCCGGGGTGCCCGCGGTCGTCAACACCGCGCTGGCCGCTGCCAAGAAGGGCGCCACCCTGGGAATCGTTGGCGTGCACAAGGAGCCGGTGCCGGTCGAGTTCGTCAACGTGATGAGCAACGAGATCACCATCCTCGGATCCATGGGCTACCCCGACGAAATCTTCGAGGTGACCGAGGATCTCGTCGCGAACTGGGAGAAATACGCGCTGATCGTCAGCCACACCATCCCGTTCGACAACGTCGGCGAAGCGCTCGAGCTGGCGCACACCCCGGGGGCCGCGGACAAGGTGGTCGTCACGTTCTGCTGATGTCGGCGGTCACCGCGCCGATGAAGCGGATCAGATCCCGCGGCGCCACCGCGACCTCCCAGCCCCGACGGCCGGCACTGCAGAACACCCGATCCCACGCCAGCGCGCTGGAATCGACGACCGTTGGCAGCGGCTTGCGCTGACCGAACGGCGACACCGCGCCGACCACGTACCCGGTGGTCCGCTCGGCGACCAGGGCGTCGGCCATCGATGCCTTGGCAACTCCCAGCGCGGCGGCGGCCGCCTTCAGCGAGAGTCGGGCGGTCGCCGGCACGATCGCGACTGCCAGTCCGTCGGGGACGGCGATGATCAGCGTCTTGTAGATCTGTCCGGGTTCGATGCGGGCGACGTGGCTGAGCGCCTTGACCGCCTCCGCGCCGAACGACTGCTCTCGCCGATCGTGACCGTAGGTCAGGACTTCATGCGGCACACCGGCTTTCACCAACGCGGCAATGCCGGGTGTGGCCGCGCCCGCGGGCTTCTTTCGACGGTCGTGACCCGCTGCGCCCGGCTCCGCCGCGCTTGCGATCACGACGGGTTAAGGACCCGAATACCCCGGCGGGTTGACACCGTCCACCCAGAAGTCGACGCCCAGCTTCGAGCCGGGAATGCAGTCGTAGGTCGACAGGTCGGTGACGCCGGAGTCCACCAACACGTCCTCGCACAGCAGCATGTTGCCGGTGAACTCCTTGGACGGCTTGTTGAGAACGACGTAGGCCGCGTCGGAGTAGATCTCCGGCTTGCGGGCGCGCCCCATCGCCTCCTCGCCGCCGAGCAGGTTCTGCACCGCGGCGGTGGCCACCAGCGTGCGCGGCCACAACGTGTTGGACGCGATGCCGTCGGCGCGCATCTCCTGCGCGATGCCCAACGCGCACAACGTCATACCGAACTTGGCCATCATGTACGCCGTCGGCTTCAGCCACTCCTGGCCCAGCAGCACCGGCGGTGACAGCGTCAGGATGTGCGGGTTCTCCCGGCCCTTCATATGGGGCAGGCACGCCTGGGACACCGCGTACGTGCCGCGCACTTGGATGCCGTTCATCAGGTCGAACCGCTTCATCGGGACCTCGGAGATGGACCCCAGGTTGATCGCCGACGCGTTGTTGACGCAGATGTCGATGCCGCCGAACTGCTCGACGGTCTTGGCCACGGCCGCCTCGACCGAATCCGGGTCGCGGACGTCCCCGACGATCGGCAGGGCCTGCCCACCGGCTTCCTCGAGTTCTTTGGCCGCGGTGAACACCGTTCCCGGCAGCTTCGGGTGCGGCTCGGCCGTCTTGGCGATCAGCGCGATGTGGGCGCCGTCCTGTGCGGCGCGCTTGGCGATTGCCAGGCCGATACCGCGGCTGGCGCCGGAGATGAACATGGTCTTGCCTTGGAGAGACTTGGCGTGGGACATGGCGTCACATTAACGCCACACCCGGATCGCCCCGATCGGGGTCCGACCCGGGCGGCCAGGGCCGGTACCCGGCCAAATCGCAGTGCGGAAATAGCGAGGTCGCGCACGGCGTTGACCCAATCGGTCTCACATGCGGTGGAGTGGACCCGGACGGACAGTGTCTGGGTCAGCCTTTAGATTGGGAGGAGCAGCGTGGTGTCAACGGCGACGAGCCTGTTAGGCGAGGAGCGGTTGGCTGGCTTCCTTGCGAGTCCGGGGGCGCTTTCGATGCGCTCCGGCAACACCGCCGCAGAAGGGACCGGGTTGATCGACATGGCCGACTCTGAAGATGCCCGCGATGGCGCGACGGTACCCGAGATACCCGAGGCCCCAGCGCACGAAGAGACGGACGCGGAATTAACGGCGCGATTCGAACGCGACGCGATTCCCCTGCTGGACCAGCTTTACGGTGGCGCGCTGCGCATGACGCGCAATCCCGCCGACGCCGAAGATCTGCTGCAAGAGACCATGGTCAAGGCCTATGCGGGATTCCGCTCGTTCCGGGCCGGCACCAATCTCAAGGCGTGGCTGTACCGGATCCTGACCAACACCTACATCAACAGCTATCGCAAGAAGCAGCGCCAACCCGCGGAGTATCCCACCGAGGAGATCACCGACTGGCAGCTGGCCGCGAACGCCGAGCATTCGTCCACCGGGCTACGTTCGGCAGAGGTGGAGGCCCTAGAGGCGCTGCCGGACTCGGAGATCAAAGACGCACTGGCGGCTTTGCCGGAAGAATTCCGGATGGCGGTCTATTACGCCGACGTCGAAGGCTTCCCGTACATGGAAATCGCCGAGATCATGGATACGCCGATTGGAACGGTAATGTCACGGCTGCACCGCGGCCGACGCCAGCTACGCGGCCTGTTGGCCGACGTTGCCAAGGAGCGGGGCTTCAACCGCGGTCAGCAGACGCACGAGGAGGTGTCGTCATGAGCGAGTTCTCCGGCCAGGGCGGTGCCTCGCCCGAAGCCTGCCCCAACGACGAGTCACACGGCAGCGTCGGTTGCGCGGAGGTCATCCGCCAGGTCTGGCAGCTGCTCGACGGTGAATGCGGCCCGGACACCCGCGAGCAGCTGCGCCGGCACCTCGAGGCGTGCCCCGGCTGCTTCAAGCACTACGGGCTCGAAGAGCGAATCAAGGCGTTGATCGCCACCAAATGCAGGGGCGAGAAGGCCCCCGAGGGTTTGCGCGAGCGGCTACGGCTCGAGATCCGGCGCACCACGATCATCCGGCGTACGCAGTAGCGTCCCTCAGGCGTTGGGGCGCTTGCCGTGGTTGGCCTTGCTGTGCTTGCGGTCGCGCTTCTTACGGCCTCGTTTGGCCATGGTGAAAACCTCCGTGATTGCTGTCAAACCAGGCGCCCGGCGCCCGTTGGCTTGACCGCCATTCTCTCACGAGACGTCCTATGCAGTGTCTTCGCCCTCGGAGACGCCCCTCTGGGGCCCGTGCGCCGCGGTCCCGACTGGCCTTGTGGTTCGATGTATCCGAGCCTGATGGGCCTGATTGAACCGTGATGACCAGCAGCCAGCCTGCGCGAAGGCCGAGACGAGTGGGGTGAAGATGGCGGAGGATGTGCGTGCCGAGATCGTGGCCAGCGTGCTCGAAGTCGTTGTGAACGAGGGTGACCAGATCGGCAAAGGCGACATCGTGGTGCTGCTGGAGTCGATGAAAATGGAGATCCCCGTCCTGGCCGAAGTCGGCGGCACTGTCAGCAAGGTCAGCGTGTCGGTGGGCGACGTGATTCAGGCGGGCGACCTCATCGCGGTGATCAGCTAGCCGCCGGGCCCCCTCGACCAGCTGCCGGGGAAAGACCCGGGGAGTAAGCGATGTCAACTCTCGGTGATCTGCTCGCCGAACACACCATGCTGCCGGGCAACGCGGTGGATCACCTGCACGCGGTGGTCGGGGAGTGGCAGCTGCTGGCCGACCTGTCGTTCGCCGACTACCTGATGTGGGTGCGGCGCGACGACGGCGTGCTGGTCTGTGTGGCGCAGTGCCGGCCGAACACGGCGCCCACGGCACTGCAGACCGACGCGGTGGGCACCGAGTTCGGGTCCGACCGGTTGAATCTCGTGGCCGAGACGTTCGCGTCGGGCGCTGCCAAGCGGAACGATGTTGCGGGACATGAAGATTCGTGGTTGCCCGGAACCCACGTCGAGGCGTCTCCGGTGCGCTACGGCGGCAAGGTGGTGGCCGTGCTCACCCACCATCAGACCGCGTTGGCCGCCGACCGCACGTCCGGTCAGCTGGAGATCGCCTACCGGGAGTGCGCCACCGATCTGGTCCACATGCTCGCCGAGGGAACTTTTCCGGACGTCGGGGACGTGGTGATGTCGCGCTCGACCCCACGGGCGGGCGATGGCTTCATTCGCCTCGATGTACACGGCGTTGTCGCGTACGCCAGTCCCAACGCGCTGTCCGCCTACCACCGAATGGGCCTGACCACCGAACTGGAGGGGCGCAACCTCATCGAGGTCACGCGCCCGCTGATCTCCGACCCGTTCGAGGCGCAGGAGGTGGCCGAGCACGTACAGGATCTGGTGGCCGGCGGGCGCAGCATGCGCATGGAGGTCGACGCCGGGGGAGCCACCGTACTGCTGCGCACGTTGCCGTTGATGGTCGACGGCGCCAGCGCCGGTGCGGCGGTGCTGATCCGCGACGTCACGGAGGTCAAGCGTCGCGACCGGGCCCTGATATCCAAGGACGCCACCATCCGGGAGATCCACCACCGGGTGAAGAACAACCTGCAGACCGTGGCGGCGCTGTTGCGCCTGCAGGCCCGCCGGACCGTCAATGCGGAGGGGCGGGAGGCGCTGATCGAGTCGGTGCGCCGGGTGTCGTCGATCGCGTTGGTGCACGACGCGCTGTCGATGTCGGTGGACGAGCAGGTCAATCTCGACGAGGTGATCGACCGGATCCTGCCGATCATGAACGACGTGGCGTCGGTGGACCGGCCGATCCGCATCAACCGGGTCGGCGACCTGGGTGTGCTGGACTCCGACCGGGCCACAGCGCTGATCATGGTGATCACCGAACTGGTGCAGAACGCGATCGAACACGCCTTTGACCCGGCAACCGAAGAAGGCTCGGTGACGATCCGCGCCGAGCGATCAGCCCGCTGGCTCGACGTCGTGGTGCACGACGACGGTCGCGGACTGCCGGAGGGATTCAGCCTCGAGACCTCCGACAGCCTCGGTCTGCAGATCGTGCGGACCCTGGTATCGGCCGAGCTGGACGGCACCCTGGGCATGCGTGAGGCGCCCGCCAGCGGCACCGATGTCGTGCTACGGGTGCCGATCGGCCGGCGGACCCGTTTGCTGCTGTAGACGCGCGCTGCGGGCCACACGCAAAGGTGCGGCCCCGACTTTCGTCGAGGCCGCACTATTTGCGTTATGTGGGTTATACCCCGCTGCGGGCCTTCGTCCGGGCGTTGCGACGCTTCAGTGCACGCCGCTCGTCTTCGCTCATGCCGCCCCAGACGCCCGAGTCCTGGCCCGTGTTCAGGGCCCAACCGAGGCACTCTGTGGTCACCGGACACCGATTACAGACCAGTTTCGCGTCAGCGATCTGCGCGAGCGCCGGGCCGCTGTTCCCTACCGGGAAGAACAGCTCCGGGTCTTCGTCACGACAGACCGCCTTGTGGCGCCAATCCATACGTCTTTACTCCTCACTGAGTGCGCAGCAAGGCGCACGGCCATTTTCTTCGGCTGTTTAACGCGTGCAGAAGAAAAGGAGTCCGGACTCCTACGTAGTTTCTGCATGCAACCTTTCGATCGTTTCACAGGCTCAACAGATGTCAATAGTGTGAGTTCGCTCGTGGGCTATCTCACTTTGAGCATCTCGTCGCCAAGCCCTCACTCCGTTGTACTACACTGCGCGGGCTGCTTCGGAAAATATTCTCCTCGCACCCACGTGGGCGCGTCATTAGACCAGGTCAGCGCCATTTTTGCTGAGGAGGCGCAACCACCGCCAGCGCGTCCGGGACCGCTTTGAACGTCATGGTTTCGCGCGCGCCGAGGTAATCGCCGTCGAACTGGCAGGCCACGGCGCCTCCGGTCGAGGTAACTCGCACGCATGGCAGGTCGTCCTCGGTGAAAAGGTGTTTGAAGTCGAAGGTGGGCCGTTTAGCGAGCATCTGCCGCACGATTCGCAGGGTGGGGATCGTCTTCATGGTCATGGGCGCGAACACCCCCAGGCCCGACTCGAAGCTGCAGCCGGGATTGGTCCACACCGGCCGTTCGTTGGCGAAAGTCCAGGGGCTGGAGTTCGACACGAACGCGAAGCTGACCCCGGTAATGGGTTCGCGGCCGGGAACTTCGAGGGTCAGCATCGGTTCGCGGCGGGTGTAGGCCCACACGGCGGGCACTGCCGCACGGATGTAGCGCCACGCCGAAACCTTGCCGCCCTTGTCGCGTTCGGCCTCGACCGCGGCCACCACCTCGGCGTCGACGCCCATGCCGGTGTTGAACACTGCCCAGCGCTCGCCGCAGTCGATCAGGCCGATCCGCCGCCAGGCGCCGCGCCGCTGGTAGTCGTCGAGCAACTGGATGAGCTGGTTGGTGGCCGCGACCGGATCCGCCGAGATGCCCAGGGACCGCGCCAGCACGTTCGCCGAACCGCCGGGCACCACGCCAACCGCAGGTACCGGTCCGCTTGGAAGCGGCCCCGGCCGGCCGAGCAGACCGTTGACCACGCCGCTCACCGTGCCGTCGCCCCCGTGCACGACCACTAGATCGATACCGTCGGCGACGGCCTTCTGCGCGAGCTCGGTGCCATGACCGCGGTGGTTGGTGTGTTCGACGGTGAGGTGCAGGCGGCTTTTGAGCGCGTGGGCCAGCAGGTCGCGAGCGGCCGGGGTCGTGGAAGTGGCTGTGGGGTTGACGATCAGCACGGCCCGCATGAGGCACGAGCTTAGGCGGACCGGTTAAGGCGCCGCTGTGGGGGAACCGTCGGGGAGCCGGAGGCCGCCCTGACTACGCTGACGCTGTGACGCCGCCTGCCGCCCCGACCCCCGTTCGCCGCGCCGGCCTGATCGTTGTGCTGCAGGGGATTGCGGCGTTGATCGTGGCGGTGGTGTTGGTGGTGCGGGGCATCGCGGGAGCCGATCAGCAGGTGGTCAACGGCCTGGCGACGGCGGGCTGGTTCGTCTTGGTCGGTGCCGGGGTGATCGCCGCGGGGCGCGCGTTGATCCTTGGCAAGCGCTGGGGCCGCGGGCTGGCCGTGATCACCCAGCTGCTGTTGCTGCCGGTGGCGTGGTACCTCGCGGCCGGATCACATCAGCCGGGCTTCGGGATTCCGGCGGGCGCGGTGGCGCTGATCGTGCTGGGATTGCTGTTCAGTCCCGCCGCGGTGCGCTGGGCCGCCGGCGATCAGGGCGATTCGGCCAAGCCGGCCAACGACGCCCCGGACAGCCGGTAGGTCGTCCATTCGTTCTGCGGCTCACCGCCGATGCCTTCGTAGAGCGTGATGGCGTCGGCGTTCCAATTCAGCACCGCCCAGGACAGCCGCGTGTAGCCCCGCTGCAGGCACTCGGCGGCCAGTGCTGCCAGCAGCGCGCGCGCCAGCCCGCGCCGTCGATATATTGGCCGCACGAACAGGTCTTCCAGATAAATGCCCGCCGCGCCGTCCCAGGTGGAGTAGTTGAGGAACCACAGTGCCATCGCGGCGATCTCGCCGTCGACCTCGGCCACGTGCCCGTACACCGGGCCCTCGAAAAGTGCTGCAGAGATTTGCGTTTCGGTCACCGTGCACTGCTCGGCGGCGTGCTCGAATTCGGCCAGCGCGCGGATCATGTCGGTGATGGCGGCGGCGTCGTGTGGCGCGGCGCGACGGATGCGTGTGCTCATTGCTCAACTCCCAGCGCGTTGAGGATCGTGCCGAATTTCGTTGTCGTTTCGGCAACTTCCTCGTCGGGGTCGGACTCGGCGACGATACCGCCGCCGGCCCGCGCCAGCGCGCTGCGCCGGTCCGCCGACAGCTGCGCGCAGCGCAGCGACACCACCCAGCTTCCATCGCCGCGGTCGTCGCACCAGCCCACCGCCCCGGCGTAGAACCCGCGGTCACCTTCCAGTTCGCTGATCAGTCCTATCGCGGCCTTGGTCGGCACCCCGCCGACCGCCGGGGTGGGGTGCAGCGCCAACGCCAAATCGATTGCGGTGCTTGATGTATCACGCAAGTGGCCGGTGATCGGCGTGCACAGATGCCAGACGGTGGCGGTGCTGCTCAGCTGCGGTTCGACGGCGATGGACAGGTCGTCGCACAGCGGTTTCAGGGCGGCCCTGATGGTTTCGATGACCAGCTGGTGCTCGTGACGGTTCTTGGCCGAGGCGGTCAACGCGGCGCCGTTGGCGGCGTCGGTCTGCGGGTCGGCGGCGCGCGGGGCCGAGCCGGCGAACGGACGGCACTCCACGCGGTCGCCGCTGCGCGCAACCAGTAGCTCGGGGCTGGCGCCCACCAGGGCGGTGCCCGCGTACTCGTCGCCGGCGGCGGTCAGATCGACCAGGTAGCCGTAGGCCGCCGGGTCCGCGGCGATCAGCCGGCGCAGGATCACGCGCGCATCCAGCGGGGTGTCGGCAACCAGGCGCAGGGCGCGGGCCAGCACCACCTTGTCCAGCGGGTTGTCGCCCGCGGCGAGCTGCTCGCACGCCCGGCGGATCCGGTCCCGGTATTCGACCGGTGACGGCACGGCTTCGGTCACCCGCACCGGCGGCAGGCCCTCGGGCGACCAGTCCGGCGGTCCGTCCGTGGCCTTCACCGTCTCGGGCGTCAACAACGCTGCCGGCCTGGTGACGTCGAAAGGCAACGCGCCCAACACAATCCGCGCTTCCCCCGAGCGCAGCGCGGCCTGCGCCGCACCCACGTCGCCGTAACGACGCCGCACACCCTCGGCAATCAGGGTCCCGGTCGGCCCGCACAGCGCGAACGGCGGTTCGTGATCTAGATGCTCGACTCCTTCTCGCGCCGCTGCGCGGCGCGCATCGTCGTCTTCGCCGCTCACTGACCGGTCAATCCCAGCGCCCGCAGCTGCCGTACCCCGTGCTCGAACCCGCAGACCGCGAGCGACGCGGTGATCATGCCGAAGCGGCTGCCCTCGACCAGCGGCAGTTCGACCCAGCGCGTGATCACCGCCCGGGAGAAATGGCCGTGGCTGACGAAGACCACGTCGCGCGACTCCATGTGCTCCAGCGCCTTCGCGACGGCCGCGTCGGCGCGCTCGCTGACCTGCTCGACGGTCTCACCGCCCGGACAGCCGTGCGTCCACACCAACCAATCGGGCACCGTCTCCCGGATCTGCTCCGTGGTCAGGCCCTCATACGAGCCATAGTCCCATTCCGCCAGCAGCTCGGACACCTCGTCGACGGACAGACCGGCCAACTGGGCGGTGGTCAGGGACCGTTGCCGCGGGCTGCTGATCACCACCGGATCAATGAGTTGGAGTTCTCCGAGCACGCCGCCGGCCAGCTTGGCCCGTGTTCGGCCGGCCTCGGTCAACTCGACCTCGGTACGGCCGGTGTGCTGGCCCGATTTCGACCACTCGGTCTCGCCGTGGCGCAGCAGCACCAGACGGTGGTTGTGCAAGCCCATATCGATTGATTCTGCCGGACGACATGCCGGGCCCGTCGGCCGCAGCGCACAGCGGGCGAACGTGCCAGGATGGGCGTTGTTGAGCGCATGGCGATTACGCAGAGGGGAGTGCCGCGCCTATGGCTGCTAAGACCCGGGTACTGGCGGTGGCCAACCAAAAGGGTGGTGTCGCCAAGACGACCACGGTCGCGTCGCTGGGTGCGGCGATGCTGGACGAGAACAAACGGGTGCTGCTGGTCGACCTCGATCCGCAGGGCTGCCTGACCTTCTCGCTGGGCCAAGACCCGGACAAGCTACCGGTCTCCGTGCACGAGGTGCTGCTCGGCGATGTCGAGCCCAACGCCGCGCTGGTCGAGACGGCAGAGGGAATGACACTGCTGCCGGCCAACATTGACCTGGCCGGTGCCGAAGCGATGCTGCTGATGCGGGCCGGCCGCGAATACGCGCTCAAGCGCGCGTTGACCAAACTCGGCGACCAATTCGACGTGGTGATCATCGACTGCCCGCCGTCGCTGGGCGTGCTCACCCTTAATGGGCTGACGGCTGCCGACGAGGTCATCGTGCCGCTGCAGTGCGAGACCCTCGCGCACCGCGGGGTCGGCCAGTTCCTGCGCACCGTCGCCGACGTCCAGCAGATCACCAACCCGGAGCTGCGACTGCTCGGCGCCCTGCCGACGCTGTATGACTCGCGCACCACCCACACCCGCGACGTCCTGGCCGACGTCGCCGACCGATACAACCTGCCGGTGCTGGCCCCGCCGATTCCGCGCACCGTGCGATTCGCCGAGGCCAGCGCCTCGGGTTCGTCGGTGATGGCCGGTCGCAAGAACAAAGGCGCGGTGGCCTACGGCGATCTGGCGGCGGCGTTGCTCAAGCATTGGAAGAGCGGCAAGCCGCTGCCGACGTTCGCCGTCGAGGTTTAGTGGCGATCGCCAGCGCGGCGGAGCCGGGCGCAGCGGGTCGCCACCATCTGGGTAGCTAGCCCAGTGCGACCAGGGTGTCGCCGCGCTGCTCGAGCACCCGGGACCCAATCACGGCCGGGAACACCGGTTCCCCGGCCGGCGAGGCGTTCGTCGACCGGTCCACCGGGATGTCGCGTTCGTTGGCGCCACTGAGCGGGTCGTAGACCCCGATTGCGCCGGTGACCGGCACCAGGAGCCGACCCGCCATCATCACCCCGGGTCCCAACGGCGCCGCCTTGTCGCCGGCGGCGATGGTGTAACGCAGCGCCAAGGTGTTCGCGTCGAAGACCATCAGCGAATCGCCGGTCCACCAGGTGATCAGGCTGCCGGGGTGGGAGACCGCCGCCGAGCGCGACGGCGGCTTGGGCAGCGGGGTGCTCGACACGGTGGCGCCGGTTTCGTCGATCACGTCGACCCGGGGCTGCGGCGCGGGCAGGTAGACCGCGGTGGTGTTCTCCGCGACGGTCAGTACCCGGGCGCCCGAATCCGGCGCGATGCCCGGTTCGGCCACGACGTGTTGTTGCGGTTCGTCGTCGTCCTTGCCCGGACGCAGCAGCACCAGCCGCAGGTCGGCCTGGTTCGCGCAGCTCTCCAGCACCGACACCGCCTGCGAGCTGGCCGCGGCCGAGATCAGCTTGCATCCGGAGTGCAGTCCGCGCGTCGACGGTTTCACCCGAGCGTCGGTCTCGCCGTAGGTCAGCATCCGGACCATGTCCGAACGCCACAGCTCCAGCCGGGTGTCGCCGACCGACAACACCGTCATGCCGTCGGAGGAGAGCCGCACCCGCGGATCGGCGTAACCGCTGCGGGCGGGCCCCCGGCGACCGGTGGCGCCGTCCAGCGTGCTCACCTGCCCGCAGCCGCGATCGTCGCGGTATACACCGACGGCGTAGCGGTACAGCCAGGTGACTCCGCACAGGTCGGCGTCACGGGCGTAGCTCCAGCGGGACTGGCCGGTGTCGGGATCGCGCCCGTCGATCCGGCGGCCCGCGGCGGTGACGGCCTCCCCGCCGGCTACCACCGGGGCGGTGGTGGCCGGGCTGGCGGCGCTCCACAGCTGTTTCAGGCCGGCGGGCACCTGACGGGCCGGGGTCGGGTTGGGTGCGGGAACGGCCGCGGGCCGACTGGTGGTCGCCCGAGCGTCGCTGCTCCACCAGATCAACGCCGCGACCGCGGCGACGACGACCACGATGGCCGCGGCGGCGATGATGTCGCCCTTGGTCCGGCGCTCGGGTCTGACCATGCGTCGGCGCGGACTTTTAGTTGCTCTGCGCGGTTGCCGCGGCCGCTGTGGCGGCTTGCCCTTCGGCGGGCTTGCGACGCCGACGGCGGCGCCGGGTGGAGCCGGCGTTGCCCGGGGGCGAGGCGGCCGGGGTTTCCGCCGTGGCCTCGCCGTTGGTGCCGGCGGCCCCGTTGTTCGACGGGTGCGCGGTGACGGGCTGGCCGCCACGGGTGCGCCGCCGGGTGCCGGAGCGGCGCGCAGGCCTGTCCGACTTCTGCTCTGGCCTCTTGCCGTCCCGGTCGCTGCTGCGGCGCTGGCCTTGCGGCTTGCGGGCCGCACCCACCGTGCCCCCGGCCTCGGCGGGGATGCCCAGCTCGGCCCGGAGGTGCGGGGAATTGGAGTAGGTCTCGGCGGGCTCGGGGCAGTCCAGACCCAGCGCCTTGTCGATCAGCGACCAACGGGGTAGCTCGTCCCAGTC
>NZ_DASUHS010000156.1:0-18255 GCF_036273375.1 Mycobacterium sp.
GTTCAGTACTGTCCGTTGCATGTTGAGCCTGGCCGAAATCTCCGACCGTCTCGAGATCCAGCAGCTTCTGGTGGATTACTCCACCGCCATTGACCAGCGGCGATTCGACGACCTGGACAAGGTGTTCACACCCGACGCCTACATCGACTACACAGCGCTGGGCGGCATCGAGGGCCACTACCCGGAGGTGAAGAAGTGGCTGGCCGAGGTGCTGCCCAACTTCCCGGTGTATGCGCACATGCTGGGCAACTTCTCGGTCCGGATTGACGGGGACAAGGCCTCATCACGGGTGATCTGCTTCAACCCGATGCTGCTGGGCGGCGACAAGGACCAGATTCTGTTCTGCGGCCTGTGGTACGACGACGAGTTCGTGCGCACGCCCGACGGTTGGCGCATGACGCGGCGCGTGGAGACCAAGACGTTCCAGAAGGTCATGTAGCTGGATTTCCGGCGAGCGCCCCTGTTCTGGCACAATGGGCGGCTGTCCGCCGAGCGATTACGCATCGCCGACCGGTCATACGCGCGAGGCAAAACCGGATCTGGGCATCCCGGCCCGATCGCTGAATTGCAGCGTGACACACACAGGAGAAATCGCTTAACCATGGCTGTGAAGATCAAGCTCACCCGGCTTGGCAAGATCCGCAATCCCCAGTACCGCATCGCCGTCGCTGACGCACGGACCCGGCGCGACGGACGCTCCATCGAGGTCATCGGCCGCTACCACCCGAAGGAAGACCCGAGCCTCATCGAGATCAACTCCGAGCGCGCCCAGTACTGGCTGTCCGTGGGTGCCCAACCCACCGAGCCCGTCCTCAAGCTGCTGAAGATCACCGGCGACTGGCAGAAGTTCAAGGGCCTGCCGGGCGCCGAGGGTCACCTGTTGGTCGCCCCGGCCAAGCCCAGCAAGCTGGAGCTGTTCAACGCCGCGCTGGCCGAGGCCGACGGCGGACCGGCCACCGAGGCCGCGAAGCCCAAGAAGAAGGCCCCGGCCAAGAAGGCCGCCAAGGCCGCGGACGAGCCTGCCGAGCCGAAGGCCGCAGCCGAGACCCCCGCGGAGGCCGCCACCCCTGAGGCCGAGGCGCCCGCCGCGGGTGGCGAGCAGGCCGAGCCGACCACCGAAAGCTGACCGCAGCGATGAGTACGGTTGTCGTTGACGCTGTTGAGCACCTGGTTCGCGGGATTGTCGACAACCCCGATGACGTCCGGGTGGACATGGTGACCAGCCGCCGGGGGCGCACGGTCGAGGTTCACGTCCATCCCGACGACTTGGGTAAGGTGATCGGCCGCGGAGGTCGCACCGCGACCGCGCTGCGCACGTTGGTCGCCGGTATCGGCGGTCGCGGCATCCGCGTCGACGTGGTGGACACCGACCAGTAGCGGAGCGCTGCTCATGGAACTCTTTTGGAGTTGACCGTCGGGCGCGTGGTAAAAGCCCACGGCATCAGCGGCGAGCTGGTGGTGGAGATCCGCACCGACGATCCCGCCGCGCGATTCTCGCCGGGTAACACGTTGCGCGCCAAGCCGTCTCGCGGCGGTGCGGAACGCAGCTGTGTCATCGAGAGTGTGCGCGAGCACGGCGGGCGGCTGCTGGTGCGCCTGGTCGGCGTCACCGACCGTGACGCCGCCGACGCGCTGCGCGGCACCCTGTTCGTCGTCGATTCCGAGGACTTGCCCGACATCGACGAGGCAGACACCTACTACGACCATCAGCTTGAGGGCCTGCGCGTGCGCACCACCGCGGGCCAACAGATCGGTGTCGTGGCCGAGGTGTTGCATACCGCGGCGGGTGAACTGCTGGCGGTGCGGCGCGACGCGGGCGGGGCCGGCGACGAGGAGCGGGAAGTGTTGGTGCCGTTCGTGACTGCGATCGTCACAGCGGTCTCGTTGGACGACGGAACCGTCGAGATCGACCCGCCCGAAGGCCTGCTGGACCTGTAACGGGATCTTCGATATGAGAATCGACGTCATCACGATCTTTCCGGCCTATCTGGATCCGCTGCGGCAATCGTTGCCGGGCAAGGCGATCCAGTCCGGCCTAGTCGATCTGCACGTGCACGACCTGCGGCGCTGGACGCATGACGTGCATCGCTCGGTCGACGATTCGCCCTACGGCGGTGGCCCGGGGATGGTGATGAAGGCCCCGGTGTGGGGAGAGGCGCTCGACGAAATCGCTTCTGCGGAAACGCTTTTGGTTGTTCCCACCCCGGCCGGCCGGTTGTTCACGCAGGCGACGGCGGCGCGCTGGAGCGTCGAGACCCACCTGGTGTTCGCGTGTGGTCGCTACGAGGGCATCGACCAGCGGGTCGTCGAGGATGCCGCGGGGCGAATGCGGGTCGAGGAAGTTTCGATCGGCGACTACGTGCTGCCCGGTGGCGAGTCGGCGGCCGTGGTGATGATCGAGGCCGTGCTGCGCCTGCTCGACGGAGTCCTTGGCAATCCCGCCTCGCACCGGGAGGATTCGCACTCACCGGCGTTGGACCGGCGACTGGAGGGTCCCAGTTATACCCGGCCGCCGAGCTGGCGTGGGCTCGAGGTCCCCGAGGTGCTGATGTCGGGTGACCACGCACGAATCGCGGCGTGGCGCCGGGAGATCTCCTTACAGCGCACCCGCGAACGCCGGCCCGAGCTGCTTGAGTCGGACCGTCGGCTTGAGCCGGACGACGATGCGGCTCGTTAGAGCCCACGGCGGGACGCGTCGATGCGGCCCTCGGGAAAGATCGTCTTGACCGCGCGGGTGATGGTGTCGCGGGCGGTGGAGTCATCGGCGGGCTGCAGGGACTGGACAACCATGATGTAGCGACGGTCGGCCCCGATCACCCCGGTCGACAGGTGCATCCAGTCGCTGCCGATGCAGCACATCCAGCCCTGCTTGACCGCGACCGGCTCGGCGTACAGGCCGTCCGGGATGCCGAATCGCTGCGGGTAGCCGTCGAGCCCGTTTGGGGTGGACTGCGCCAGGTCGTTGACGATGACCTTGGCCTGATCGGCGGGCAGGCCGCCCGATCCGTCCAGCAGCATCTCGTAGTAGCGAATCAGGTCCGTCACCGAGCTCATGGTGTTCCACCACCGCCCATCGCTGGGTGGGGTCGTGGAGGACAGCCCGTAGCGTGCGGCCACCTCGGTGATGATGGCGGCTCCGCCGCCCTGACCCCAGAACCTCTCCGCCGCGCCGTCGTCGGATGACTGCAGCATGATGTCCAGGGCCTGGCGGTCATCGGCGCTCAGCGGCGCCTTGCCCTCGCTTTCGTGCAGCAACAGATCGTCGGCGATGAACAACTTGGCCACCGACGCGGTGCCGATGACCTGGCTGTTTCCGTTGGCGATCAGCTGATGGGTGGTGCGATCGAGGATGGCCACCGATAGGGCGGCGCCGCTACCGGCGGCCTCGTCGGCGGCCTGCTGGACGCGGGCCTGCAGCTGACCGAATCCCGGGCTCGATAGCGCCTGGGCCGGCTGCGGGGGAGCGGCCGCCTCGAGCATCAGTGCGGCCGACTGCGGGGGAGCCGAGGTGGGTGGCGCGGAGATGACCCGAACGGGCGCGGTAACCGGCAGGCTGTACACCTTGGCCTGGACCAGCGCCTCGGAACCGGCGGCAACCACCAACGTCACCGCCGCGGTGGCGGTGAGCAGCGTCAGTGGACGTACCCGCATCCGTCTCCTCCGGCCTGACTTCGACACAGCGCAACAGCGGGATCCTCGCGCCACCTGCACCGGCCATCACGCTCCTGCGCGGGTAGCGCGTTCTGACCCCAGTCATATGTACCATTTACCAGCGCGTTTGGCGCGCTGTGAACCGCCGACTCGCTGTGATTTTCGCAGCACGCGCCCCGTCTGGCACAATTGACCAGTTGTCTCCAGCGGTTGCAGGCCGGTCGAGCCGTTTCCCGCCTGCTGCGAGATACGCCAGAAAGCCCGAAACCATCGGCTTGGCGACCGCCTCACACCTGCGTGTGAGTAGCTGCCGTCGGCCGCGACCTCAAGGAAGTGTCTCGCATGAACCGGCTGGACTTCGTCGATCAGGCGTCGCTGCGCGACGATATCCCGGTTTTCGGCCCGGGCGACACCGTCAACGTGCACGTCAAGGTCATCGAGGGCGCCAAGGAGCGTATCCAGGTGTTCAAGGGCGTGGTGATCCGTCGTCAGGGCGGTGGCATCCGCGAGACCTTTACCGTGCGCAAGGAAAGCTACGGCGTCGGCGTCGAGCGGACCTTCCCCGTGCACTCGCCCAACATCGACCACATCGAGGTGGTGACCCGCGGTGACGTCCGCCGCGCGAAGCTGTACTACTTGCGTGAACTGCGCGGCAAGAAGGCCAAGATCAAGGAGAAGCGCTGAGCCGGGACGCCTTGGCGGCGCTGCTGATTCGTCCCATCATTTCTCCGGTGCGCCGGTTTACCGGGCCACAACGTGCGCTGGCTACGCTGATCCCGTGACCGATACCGAGGATTCATCGAAGCCCGAGTCCCACGCCGGCGAGTCAGATCCGAAGGTCTCTACCCGCAACCCGGAGACGCGCACGGACGACGCCGAGACCACGGCCGGATCGATCCCCGAACCGGCGCCGGTGGCGCAGACGCCCGACGAGGGCGAACCGGCGGACCCCAAGCGTTCGACGTTGCGCGAATTCGCGATCCTGGCGGTTATCGCCGTCTTCCTCTACTACGTAATGTTGACCTTCGTGGCGCGGCCCTACCTGATCCCGTCGGAATCCATGGAGCCCACGCTGCACGGGTGCACGGGCTGCGTCGGCGACCGGATCATGGTGGATAAGGTCAGCTACCGTTTCAGCGCCCCCCGCCCGGGTGACGTCATCGTCTTCAAGGGCCCGCCGCCGTGGAACCTCGGCTACAAGTCGATCCGGTCCAACAACACCGTGCTGCGCTGGGTGCAAAACGCGCTGTCCTTCATCGGCTTCGTGCCGCCCGATGAGAACGACCTGGTGAAGCGGGTCGTAGCGGTCGGTGGACAGACAGTGCAGTGCCGGGCCGACACCGGGTTGACGGTCGACGGCAAGCCCCTCAAGGAGCCGTTCCTGGATCGCAACACCATGGCCGCCGACCCGTCGGTGTACCCCTGCCTGGGCAGCGAGTTCGGGCCGGTCGCCGTCCCGGCCGGGCGGCTGTGGGTAATGGGCGACAACCGCACGCACTCGGCGGATTCGCGGGCCCATTGCACCAGCGTGCCGGCCGAAGCCCTCAAAGGTGTCTTGTGCACCGGCGACCCGACGTCGGGAACCGTGCCGGTGTCCAACGTGATCGGAAAAGCAAGGTTCATCGTGTGGCCGCCGTCGCGGTGGGGCGGCGTGGGATCGGTGAACCCGCAGCAGAATCGCTAACCGTGGCCACGACGTGGCCGCCGCGGACGGTGATCCGTAAATCGTCGGGGTTGCGCACCCTGGAATCCGCGCTGTACCGCAGCGGTTTGGGGCCGGTGGCCGGTGTCGACGAGGTCGGCCGCGGCGCCTGCGCCGGACCCCTGGTGGTGGCGGCCTGTGTGCTCGGACCGGGGCGAATGGAAAGCCTTGCCGCGCTTGATGATTCCAAGAAGCTGACCGAGGCCGCCCGGGAGAAGCTGTTCCCGCTGATCCGCCGCTATGCGCTGGCCTATCACGTGGTGTTCATCCCGTCGGCCGAGGTGGACCGGCGCGGCGTGCATGTCGCCAACATCGAAGGGATGCGCCGTGCCGTCGCCGGGCTGCCCGTGCGGCCCGGCTACGTGCTGAGCGACGGGTTCCGGGTGCCCGGGCTGGCCGTCCCGTCGCTGCCCGTCATCGGTGGCGATGCGGCGGCGGCGTGTATCGCGGCGGCCAGCGTGCTCGCGAAGGTCAGCCGGGACCGGTTGATGGTCGCCATGGAGGCCGACCATCCCGGCTACGGCTTCGCCCTGCACAAGGGCTACAGCACGCCGGCGCACAGCACGGCGCTGGCCCGGCTGGGCCCGTGCCCCGAGCATCGTTATTCATTCATCAACGTGCGGCGCGTGGCCGACGGGTCGGGCGAGCGAGTGGTGGCCGACTGCCAACCGGACCCACCGATGCAGCGCAACGGATATCGGTGAGGAAAGATGGGATCAGGATTCCCACCCCGGCGACGGGCAGCTAGCGCCGGGACGCCCGGGGAAAACCGTCTGGGAGAAGGACGTCTGAGCAGATGAGTGCAGAAGATCTCGAAAAGTATGAAACCGAGATGGAGCTCTCGCTGTACCGCGAATACAAGGACATCGTCGGCCAGTTCAGCTACGTCGTGGAGACCGAACGGCGGTTCTACCTGGCCAACAGCGTGGAGATGACGCCGCGCAACGCCGACGGTGAGGTCTACTTCGAGCTGCGACTGTCCGACGCCTGGGTGTGGGACATGTACCGGCCGGCGCGCTTCGTCAAGCAGGTGCGGGTGGTCACCTTCAAGGACGTCAACATCGAAGAGGTCGAGAAGCCGGAGCTGCGGCTCCCCGAATAGCCGGCGCTAGTTATTCGGCGGAAGCTGGTTTTCGCCGGGGATGGGCAGCTGGCCGCGCTGGTCGATGACCTCCCGGGCGACGTCGGCCAGCTTGATGTTCAGCGCCTGGGAGTGGCGCCTCAGCAGGTCGAAGGCCTCGTCCTCGCTCATTTCGTGCAGCAGCATCAGCATGCCGACGGCCTTGCCGATCTCGCGGTTGCTGAGCAGCCCGCGTCGCAGGCTTGCCGCATCCTCGCCCTTGGCTACCGCGTTGATGGCGACGCTGGCGAAAGCGGCCAGCACCGCCGCCCGCCCGGCAGACTCGGCGTCGAACATGTTCGCGGTGTCGCTGAACAAGTTGAGCGCGGCCCCTTTGCGCTTGTCGACCAGAAGCCGAAATCCCATCGCGCCGCGCACCGGAGTCTCAGCGACCAGGACCTTTGCCAACTTGGGCCACAGCGACGGCGTGGTCAGGTCCGTGTCGATCTGCGGCGTCTCTTCCTCGATGGCGTCGATGCACGGGCCGTCGCCGGCACGCCGTTCTAGGTCGTCGATGGCCAGCGCCAGCCGGTCGCTGGCACCCACGGTGATGTATTTGTCGTTCTCGCGCACCAACAGGCTGGCGTGGTCACAGCCGCGCACGGTCAGGGTGGCAGCCAGGCAGATGGCGGTATACATCTGGTTGACGTCCGAGCCCTGGTAAATGATTTCGGCGAGGGCTGCGAAAACCGTCGCGGGGTCGGCCTTCTCCCCGCCGGTCGCGGGTGCGTCCGCGCCGGTCTTCGATTCGTTCGCCATGCTGCTGCCTCTATTCGGTGTCGGCGGTGTGATCCGCTTTCGATCGCCGTAAATTATGGGTCGCCGAGACCAGCCTTGCACGCTATTTCGTCCGGTTGCGGCCGATCCGGGCATCTTGCAGGTCACCGTTGACCGCCAGGCCCTCGCCAAGGATGCGGAGGATCCGCAGGTCCAACCGCTCGCCGATCGCGAGATGTTGGAAAGATGGTTCTATCACGCGCCGAATGCGCGCGCCGGGGGGGCTTGGTGATGTTTCGCCCGCGGGGTTTCGGCTGGCCCCGGAAGGGAAGGACGTTCTAAATGGGTGTGACCGTCGCGGTGACCGGGCCAACCGGGGAGATCGGTATCTCCGCGGTGACGGCGCTGGAGCGCGAACCCGCCGTCGACGCGATCATCGGGATGGCTCGCCGGCCGTTTGACCCGTCGTCGCGCGGCTGGCTCAAGACCATCTACCAGCAGGGCGACATCCTGGACCGCGAGGCCGTCGACGCCTTGGCCGCGCAGGCCGATGTGGTGATCCACCTAGCCTTCATCATCATGGGTTCGCGGGACGAAAGCGCCCGAGTGAATCTCGAAGGCACCCGCAATGTGTTCGAGGCGACGGTGGCCGCCGAGCGCCCGCGGCGCCTGGTGTACACCTCGTCGGTGGCGGCATACGGCTATCACTCCGACAACCCCGTCCCGCTGACCGAGGACGTGGCGGCCCGGGGGTCCGCGGAGCACTATTACTCCGAGCAGAAGGCGGCCTGCGAGGAGCTGCTCGCCGACATCACCAAGGATTCATCGCTGGAGGTATTCGTATTGCGGCCCTGCGTGGTGGCCGGGCCCAAAGCCACCGCCCTGGCCGACGCCATGCCGTGGAACCAATTGCCCGGGCCGGTGCGTGCGGTGGTCAAAGCCGTCCCGATCCTGAAGCCGGTGGTGCCGGATCCGGGTTACCCGCTGCAACTGGTCCACCACGATGACGTCGCGACGGCGGTCGGGCTGGCGGCCACCGCCCCGGCGCCGCCGGGGGTGTACAACATCGCCGGTGACGGGGTGGTGACGGTGGCCGACGTGGCCAGGGCGCTGGGCGGGCGCCCGGTGCGGGTCCCCGCCGTCGCGGCCACGGCGGCCTCGGCGGCGATCTCGCGGGTGCCGCGGGTGCCGTCGATGCTGGAATGGCTGCACACCGCGCGGACATCGATGGTGATGGACACCACCAAGGCCAAGACCCAACTGGGCTGGCGTCCGCTGCACTCCTCGGCCGAGACGTTGGAAGCGCTGGCCGCGGGGGCGTGAGAGGGCAAGGGGATGCGGGCCGGGGCGCTTAGCCGCACCCGGGCATACCCGAGCTGTGGATGGGTACCGCACTGGGGATAACCGGCCGGTGCGGGCGGCCGCGGGTCGCGATATCGCCCCGTCTCGTCGGGGGCGCGGGGCACCTTGACCCCATGACGACCGAAACGACTATGACCCGGATCCAGCTGGGGGCGATGGGCGAGGCGCTCGCAGTGGATCATCTAACGCGGATGGGATTGCGGATCCTGCAGCGCAACTGGCGCTGCCGCTACGGCGAACTCGACATCATCGCCCGCGACGACATCACTTCGACCGTGGTGTTCGTCGAGGTGAAGACCCGCACCGGGGACGGATACGGGGGACTGGCGAATGCGGTCACCCCGCGCAAGGTTCTACGGTTGCGCAGGCTGGCCGGGCTGTGGCTGGCCGGCCAGGACCAGCGCTGCGCGGGGATCCGCATCGACGTGATCGGCGTGCGGATCGGGCGCCGCCGCACCCCCGAGATCACCCACCTGCAAGGGATTGGCTGATGGCGCTGGGACGCGCGTTCTCCGTCGCGGTGCGCGGCGTGGACGGCCAGATCGTGGAGATCGAAGCCGACATCACCTCCGGGCTGCCGGGCGTGCACCTGGTGGGCTTGCCCGACGCCGCCCTGCAGGAGTCGCGCGATCGCGTCCGGGCGGCCGTCACCAACTGCGGCAACACCTGGCCCATGGCGCGGCTGACGCTCGCGCTGTCGCCGGCGACGCTGCCCAAAATGGGGTCGGTATACGACATCGCGCTGGCCGCCGCGGTGTTGTCCGCGCAGCGCAAGAACCCGTGGGACCGGCTCGAGAAAACGGTGCTGCTCGGAGAGCTGTCCCTGGACGGCCGGGTCCGGCCGGTGCGCGGGGTGCTGCCCGCCGTGCTGGCCGCCAAACGCGAAGGCTGGCCGGCCGTGGTGGTTCCGGTGGACAACCTTGCCGAGGCCAGCCTGGTCGACGGCATCGACGTGTGGGGCGTGCGCACCTTGGGGCAGTTGCAGAAGTGGCTCAGCGGCAGCGGCGCCCTGGCCGGCAGGATCGACGTGAAGCCCACCGACGGCGAGCCCGAGGCGGATCTGGTCGACGTGGTCGGGCAGACGCAGGCGCGGTTCGCGGTGGAGGTGGCCGCAGCCGGAGCGCACCACCTCATGCTCACCGGCCCGCCGGGGGTAGGCAAAACCATGCTCGCCCAACGTCTTCCGGGGTTGCTGCCGCCGCTGACGGACGCCGAGTCCCTGGAGGTCACGGCGATTCACTCGGTGGCCGGCTTGCTGTCGGGAGAGACACCGTTGATCACCAGACCGCCTTTTGTGGCGCCACACCACAGTTCCAGCGTCGCCGCGCTCGTCGGGGGAGGGTCCGGGATGGCACGCCCGGGGGCCGTCAGCCGGGCACATCGCGGGGTGCTCTTCCTCGACGAGTGCGCCGAGATCCGGGTCAGCGCGCTGGAAGCGCTGCGAACACCGTTGGAGGACGGCGAGATTCGCCTCGCCCGCCGCGACGGGGTGGCGTGTTACCCCGCCCGATTCCAGCTGGTGCTGGCCGCCAACCTGTGCCCGTGCGCCCCGGCCGACCCGCAGGACTGCATCTGCGCGGCGGCGGCCAAACGCCGCTACCTGGGCAAGCTGTCGGGGCCACTGCTGGACCGGGTGGACCTCCGCGTGCAGATGCATCAGGTGAAGGCAGGGGCGTTCGCGGGCGGAGACGGTGAATCGACGGCGCAGGTCCGCCACCGGGTGGCGCTGGCCCGCGCGGCCGCCGCCCAGCGCTGGCTGCCACACGGATATCGCACCAACGCCGAAGTCAGTGGGGCGCTGCTGCGCCGAAAGTTCCGTCCCAGCAACGCGGCAATGGAGCCGCTGCAAAGGGCGCTTGACCGCGGACTGCTCAGCATCCGTGGCCTCGACCGTACGTTGCGCGTCGCGTGGAGCCTGGCCGACCTGTCCGGCCGCACGTCTCCCGGGACCGACGAAGTCGCCGCCGCACTCAGCTTCCGCCAACCCGGGGCGCAGCGATGAGCGCCCCGACCCACCAGCCGGGCTCGCTACCAACGCGCCATCGCCAGCCAATCGGTGTGGCCGCCCCGAAGCGCTATCGCCACGGTCACCAGAATCGCGAACGCGCGGGCGAATTGGGCCATGGCACGGCCGCTTTCACCCCGCTGATCCATCTCGCGCAACCCGATGCAGGCCAGGGCAATGCTGATGATGGGGATGGGAAAACCGATCCAGCTGACCACGCTGAGCGCGAAGGCCGCGACGGCCCAGGGGTTTTTTGGCCGCTCGGACACGCTGTGCACCATCGGCAGGTCGAGGATCATGGGTCATTCCGTTCGTTGCGGGCCGGTGTGCGGCGGGTGAGTGACAACACCACGTTCGCGCGCGGGGCTGAAAGGACTCTTGGCGGATGCTTGGAGCCGGAGGCACGGCGATGACGACGGCGCTCGATGATCCCGCGCTGCGCGCGTGGGCCTATCTGTCCCGGGTGGCCGAGCCGCCCTGCGCCGAACTTGCCGCCCTGGTGCAGCGCGTCGGCCCGGAAGAGGCCGCCGAGCGGATCCGGCGCGGACTGGTCGACGACAACGTGGCCCGGCGCACCGAGGCGCGGCGCGAAATCGACCGCAGCGCAGCCGATCTTGAGATGCTGGCTCGGCGTGGCGGACGGTTGATCACTCCGGACGATGACGAGTGGCCGCTGCTGGCGTTCGCCGCATTCCGCGGTGCCGCACCGCAAGCCGGCGGGGGTGCGCAATTGGTTTCGCCAATGGTGTTGTGGGCGCTGGGAGCCGTGCGGCTCGATGAGGCCGCGCACCGGGCTGCCGCAGTGGTCGGGACGCGCGCCTCGACCACGTACGGCGAGCACGTTGCCGGCGAACTGGCGGCGGGGTTGGCGCAGCGCGACGTTGCGGTGGTCTCGGGCGGCGCCTACGGCATCGACGGCGCGGCGCACCGCGCCGCGCTGGACTGCGACGGCGTCACCGTGGCCGTCCTGGCCGGTGGGCTCGACGTTCCCTACCCGAGCGGTCACAGCGCACTGCTGCACCGGATCGGCCAGCAGGGGCTGTTGTTCACCGAATACGCGCCGGGTATTCGCCCGGCTCGCCACCGGTTCCTGACCCGCAATCGTTTGGTTGCCGCCGTGGTGGGGGCCGCCGTGGTGGTGGAAGCAGGTCTGCGCAGCGGCGCGGCCAACACCGCGGCCTGGGCGCGGGCGTTGGGGCGGGTGGTCGCGGCGGTGCCCGGGCCTGTCACGTCGTCGGCGTCGGCGGGCTGCCACGCCCTCCTGCGCAACGGCGCCGAGCTGGTCACCCGCGCCGACCATGTCGTCGAGCTCGTTGGCCACATCGGCGAGCTGGCCTGCGACGAGGCGCATCCGACGACGCCACTCGATGGCCTCAGCGATGCCGAGCGCCGGGTCTACGAGGCGTTGCCGGGCCGCGGCGCGGCCACGGTCGACGAGATCGCGGTCGCATCGGGAATGGTGCCCGAGCTGGCGCTGGGGCCGCTGGCGATGCTCGAGCTGGCCGGGTTGGTGCAGCGCCAGGACGGGCGGTGGCGAATTGTCCGGGTCGCCGCAGGTCAGGCCGCATCAACGACGCGACTCGTATAGTCGACCGGGGGCTGGGAATTGGACAGGAGGACAAGTGGCGGGTCGACCACTGCAACGCTTCGAAGTTGTCGGTACCGAACAACTCACGCCGCACATGGTGCGGATAGTGCTCGGGAGCAAGGACTTCGACGCTTTCGTGCCGAGCAAGTTCACCGACTCCTACGTGAAGCTGGTGTTTGTCGCCGACGACGTCGACGTGGCTGGCTTGCCCAAGCCGCTAACCCTCGACAGCTTCGCGGCCCTGCCGCCGGAGAAAAAGCCTTCGATGCGGACGCTTACCGTCCGCCACGTCGACGTCGAGAAACGCCGCATCACACTCGACATCGTCGTGCACGGAGAGCACGGCATGGCGGGTCAGTGGGCGTCCACCGCCCAGCCCGGCCAGCCGATCTACCTGATGGGCCCCGGGGGGGCGTACACACCCGACCCGGCCGCCGACTGGCACCTACTGGCCGGGGACGAATCGGCGTTGCCGGCCATCGCCGTGGCGCTGGAAGCGTTGCCGCCCGGCGCGGTCGGCAAGGCGTTCATCGAGGTCGCGGACCCAGAGGACGAGATCCCGCTGACCGCACCCGAAGGCGTCGAGGTGCACTGGGTCTATCGCGGCGGCCGCGCCGATCTGGTTCCCGAGGACCGTGCCGGCGACCACGCGCCGCTGATCGACGCCGTCACCAGCGCACCCTGGCTGCCCGGGCAGGTGCACGTCTTCATCCACGGCGAGGCCCAGGCCGTCATGCACAATCTGCGCCCCTACATCCGCAAGGAGCGTGGCGTGGACGCCAAATGGGCCTCGTCGATCTCGGGGTATTGGCGCCGCGGCCGCACGGAAGAGACCTTCCGGCAATGGAAGAAGGAACTGGCGCAGGCAGAGTCGGCGAACTCGTCAGCCTGACGCCCCGCCTGGCATTGTCTAGCGCATGGCATTCGGCGACTACCAGAACGAGATCTACTTCAAGGGCCTGGGTGGGGTGGCGCCCGCGCTGCCCATGGCGTTCGCGGAGCTGGAGGCACGGGCCGAGCGGGCCATGCCGCCATCGGTCTGGTCTTACGTCACCGGCGGCGCCGGCGACGAACGCACGCAGCGGGCCAACCGGGAGGCGTTCGATCACTGGGGCCTGATACCACGCATGTTCGTCGGTGCCGCGGCGCGTGACCTGTCGGTGGAGATGTTCGGCCTGACCTTGCCGTCGCCGGTGTTCATGGCGCCGATCGGCGTCATCGGCATCTGTGCCCAAGACGGCCACGGCGACCTGGCCACCGCGCGCGCGGCGGCGACCACCGGCGTCCCGATGGTCGTTTCCACCCTGACCGCCGACCCGATGGAAGACGTCGCCGCGCAGTTCGGTGACACCCCGGGCTTCTTCCAGCTGTACACCCCCAAGGATCGTGACCTGGCCGCCAGCCTCGTCCAGCGGGCCGAAGCCGCCGGCTACCAGGGCATCATCGTCACCCTCGACACCTGGATTCCCGGGTGGCGCCCGCGCGACCTCACCACGGCCAATTTTCCCCAGCTGCGGGGGCTCTGCCTGAGCAACTACACCAGCGATCCGGTCTTCCGCGCCAGTCTGCAGCGCCCGCCGGAGGAGGACCCGCAAAGCACCGTGCTGCAGTGGGTAACGACCTTCGGAAATCCTCTGACCTGGGACGACCTTGGCTGGTTGCGGTCGCTGACCGACCTGCCGCTGATCATCAAGGGCATCTGTCACCCCGACGATGCGCGGCGCGCCAAGGACGGCGGCGTCGACGGCATCTACTGCTCCACCCACGGCGGCCGCCAGGCCAACGGCGGCCTGCCCGCCCTCGCGTGCCTGCCCGGAGTCGTGGAGGCGGCCGACGGGCTGCCGGTCCTGTTCGATTCGGGGATCCGCAGCGGCGCCGACGTCGTCAAGGCGCTCGCGCTGGGGGCTACCGCCGTGGGCATCGGCCGGCCGTACGCCTACGGCCTGGCGCTCGGCGGCGCCGACGGCATCGTGCACGTGCTGCGTTCGATCCTGGCCGAAGCGGACCTCATCATGGCCGTCGACGGCTACCCCACGCTCAAAGATCTCACCCCGGACACACTTCGGCGCGTCGACTAGAGCGCCCCGGGCCGCGCCTGCGACCGTGGGGGAGTGCAGGCGATTCTCGACGAGTTCGACGAGTACCTGGATTTGCAGTGCGGCCGTTCAGCGCACACCCGTCGCGCCTACCTTGGCGACCTGCGCTCGCTGCTCGCCTTCGTCGAGGACCGCGGCGCCGGTCTGGACCGGCTGAGCCTGCCCCTGCTGCGCTCCTGGTTGTCCGCCGCGGCCGCGGCCGGGGTCGCCCGCACGACGCTGGCCCGGCGCACCTCGGCGGTCAAGGCCTTCACCGCGTGGGCCGTGCGGCGCGGCCTGCTGACCGCCGACCCGGCCGCCCGGCTACAGGTCCCCAAGGCGCACCGCACCCTGCCCTCGGTGCTGCGCCAGGACCAGGCCCTCGAGGCCATGGCTGCGGCGAAATCCGGTGCGCAGCAAGGTGATCCGATGGCACTGCGGGATCAGCTGATCGTGGAGATGTTGTATGCCACCGGAATCCGGGTCAGCGAGCTGTGCGGCCTGGACATCGACGATGTGGACGCCCATCACCGCCTCGTCAAAGTCCTCGGCAAGGGCAACAAGCAGCGCAGCGTGCCGTTCGGCAGGCCGGCCGGCGAGGCGGTCGACACGTGGCTGGCCGACGGCCGCCCGGCGCTTGCGAACGCGGAGTCGGGCCCGGCGCTGCTGCTGGGCGCGCGGGGCCGCCGGCTCGATGTTCGCCAGGCGCGCACGGTGGTGCATCAGACCGTCGCCGCGGTGGACGGCGCGCCGGATATGGGGCCGCACGGCCTGCGGCACAGCGCGGCCACGCACCTGCTCGAAGGCGGGGCTGACCTGCGCGTTGTTCAGGAGTTGCTCGGCCATTCGAGCCTGGCGACCACCCAGCTGTACACCCACGTCGCGGTGTCCCGGTTGCGCGCGGTGCACGATCAAGCCCACCCTCGGGCGTGAGGGCCGCCCGCTCAGCGGTTCAGGGGTTTGAGCCGGATCGGCGTGGACTTCAGCAGACCCAGCGGATCGACGTAGTCCGCACCCGACGCCGGGCCCCACATCGCGCCCCAGTGCAAACAGGCCGCGACGGGGCACCCGGCATGTCCAATCATCAGCTCGCCGATCACGGTTGCGGCCGTCACCGGCTGGCCGACCCGCACGGTCGCCCGGACCGGCTCATAACTGGTGTGCAGTCCCCCGGGATGGGCCAGCGACACCACCGGCCGTCCGGCCAGCAGCCCGGCGAACACGACGGTCCCGGCGCCCGCCGCGTATACCGGCTGTCCGACGGTGCCGGCCAGGTCCACGCCCCGGTGTCCGGGATTCCAGTCGGGCGACGGGGCGTCGAAGGCCCGGGCGACGGCCGGGGGCGGGCGCAGCGGCCAGTCCAGGCGATCGTCGGCGGCAACCGCCGGCGCCGCGTTGACCAGGCCCGCGCATAACAGCAGCGCTCTCCACCGCATCCAGGCAGTTCAGCGTGCCAACGCCGGCCCGGCCATCCGGCCCCGCCGATTCTGTGGACGAGCGGCCCGGTTGGGGAAGCGTGGCAAAACCACCTGCTGAGTCGGTGTAAACTGCTGGTCGCAGCTCGTTCGCGGGCTGACTTCGCGCGTCTGCATCGCGTCTCTGGTTCCACGAGGAGAACGCAATCGCATGCCGGGCGGTCCCGACCGGGTTTTCCCGGCCGGGTCCGGCATCGCAGCAGGCGCCAGGGCCCGGCCTCACCCGATGCCAGGCGACAACCGACACACGTAAGGCACAACCATGGCCGTCGTAACCATGAAGCAGCTGCTGGACAGCGGCACCCACTTCGGGCACCAGACCCGACGATGGAATCCCAAAATGAAGCGGTTCATCTTCACCGACCGCAACGGCATCTACATCATCGACCTGCAGCAGACGCTGACCTTCATCGACCAGGCGTACGAGTTCGTCAAAGAGACCGTCGCCCACGGCGGCAGCGTGCTGTTCGTCGGCACCAAGAAGCAGGCGCAGGAGTCCGTCGCCGCCGAGGCGACCCGCGTCGGCATGCCGTACGTGAACCAGCGCTGGCTGGGCGGCATGCTGACCAACTTCTCCACCGTGCACAAGCGGCTGCAGCGCCTCAAGGAGCTCGAGGCGATGGAGCAGACCGGTGGCTTCGAGGGCCGCACCAAGAAGGAAATCTTGATGCTGACCCGCGAGAAGAACAAGCTGGAGCGCAGCCTGGGCGGTATCCGCGACATGGCCAAGGTGCCGTCGGCCATCTGGGTCGTCGACACCAATAAGGAGCATCTCGCGGTCGCGGAGGCTCGCAAGCTGAACATCCCGATCATCGCGATCCTGGACACCAACTGCGACCCCGACGAGGTCGATTACCCGATACCGGGCAACGACGACGCGATCCGTTCGGCCGCGTTGCTGACCAAGGTGATCGCCTCCGCCGTCGCCGAGGGCCTGCAGGCGCGCGCCGGAGTCGGCCGCGGCGACGGCAAGCCCGAGGCCGAGGCCGCTGAGCCGCTCGCCGAATGGGAGCAGGAGCTGCTGGCCTCCGCTACCGCCACCGCCCCCACCGACGCCGCTGCGGGCACCCCCGAACCAACCACTGACCCCTCATAGGAAGGCTGACCATTGGCGAACTTCACCGCTGCCGACGTCAAGCGGCTTCGGGAACTCACCGGTGCCGGCATGCTCGACTGCAAGAACGCGCTGGCCGAAAACGACGGCGACTTCGACAAGGCCGTCGAGGCGCTACGGATCAAGGGCGCCAAGGACGTCGGCAAGCGTGCCGAGCGTGCGACGGCCGAAGGTCTGGTCGCGGCCCAGGGCGGTGCGCTGATCGAGCTGAACAGCGAGACCGATTTCGTCGCCAAGAACGCGGAGTTCCAGGCGCTGGCCGACCAGATCGTGGCCGTGGCCGTGTCGTCGAAGGCCAAGGACGTCGACGAGCTCAAGGCCGCTGTGATTTCTGGGGGTCAGGCGACAACTACCGTCGAGCAGGCAATCGCGGAGCTGTCGGCCAAGATCGGCGAGAAGTTGGAGTTGCGCCGCGTCGCGAACTTCGACGGCACCGTCGAGACCTACCTGCACCGGCGGGCAGCCGACCTGCCCCCCGCGGTCGGTGTGCTGGTCGAGTACGAAGGCTCAGACACCGAGGCCGCCCACGCCGTTGCGCTGCAGATCGCGGCGCTCAAGGCCCGCTACCTGTCCCGCGACGACGTGCCGGAGGATGTGGTCTCCAGCGAGCGCCGCATCGCCGAGGAAACCGCCAAGGCGGAGGGCAAGCCGGAACAGGCCTTGCCCAAGATCGTCGAGGGCCGGCTGAACGGCTTCTTCAAGGACGCGGTGCTGCTCGAGCAGCCGTCGGTGTCCGACAGCAAGAAGACCGTCAAGGCGCTGCTCGACGACGCCGGAGTCACGGTGACGCGGTTCGTCCGCTTCGAGGTGGGTCAGGCCTGACTCAGGCCTGACCCAGCGATCCGGCCCGGGCCGGGCACAAGCCGGGAAACCTCCCGGGGGCACGGGTGCGCGGGTTAGCGTCAGTGCCATGCGACACGTGCACGCGTTCGGCGACGATGCCCTTGGCGATCTGGACGCGGTCGACCTGGCCGAATCCCTGAAATCCGGCCGGGTCGGCAGGACCGAGGTGATCGAGGCCGCGATCGCACGCACCGAGGCCGTCGACCCGCTGCTAAACGGGTTGGCGTACGCGGCTTTTGAGCAAGCGCGCGCGGCCGCGGCGGACCCTCCCAGCGGTTACTTCGGTGGCCTCCCGACGTTCATCAAGGACAACGTCGACGTCGCCGGCCAGCCCAGCATGCACGGCACCGACGCCTGGACGAGCCGGAATGCCGTCGCGGACAGCGTCTTCACCCAGCTGTTCCTGGCCACCGGGCTGACCTCGGTGGGCAAGACGCAGTTGTCCGAATTCGGGTTCAGCGCCTCGGCCGAGCACCCGCGGCTGGGCCCGGTCCGCAACCCGTGGGACACCGAATACACCGCCGGGGCGTCGTCGTCGGGTTCTGGTGCGTTCGTCGCCGCCGGTGTGGTGCCCATCGCGCACGCCAACGACGGCGGCGGTTC
>NZ_DASUHS010000157.1:0-12751 GCF_036273375.1 Mycobacterium sp.
GGTGCAGCGTCGCGATGGGCCATAGCTACTTGCGGTATGCCATGGCGATGCGGAATCGGTTGCCGCAGGTCGGTAAGGTCTTTCGGGCCGGCCACATCGACTATCGGGCGTTTCAGACGATCGTGTTTCGCACCGACTTGATCACCGATGCCGGCGTGCTGGAAAAAGTGGATGCGCAGTTGGCGGTGCTGATGTCGCGGCGCCCGTCGCTGACCCGGAGCGGGCTGGCTGCCGCGGTGGACCGAGTGGTGGCCGTCGTGGATGCGGATGCGGTGCGTCGCGCCCAGCAAGCGGTCGCCGATCGCTATGTGGATGTGTTGTCCAATGATTCGGGTATGGCATACCTGACCGGCAGCATCTTTGCCACCGACGGCAAAGCCCTCGACCGCCGCCTCGATGAGTTGGCCGCCACGGTGTGCGACGCCGATCCGCGGACCGCCACGCAGCGACGAGCTGATGCGTTGGGGGCGTTGGCCACCGGTGCCCAACGGTTGGTGTGTGGCTGCGGGCGTGGTGACTGTGCCGGGGGTGCGTCGGCGCTCAAGAGCAACGTGGTGATCCACGTGATCGCCGAACAGGCCAGCCTGGAGGGCCGCGGGTCCACCCCGGCTGCGTTGCCCGGCATTGAGGGTCTTATCCCGGCCGATGTGGTCGCCGAGCTGGCCAAGTCGGCACGGCTGGTACCGCTGATCGCACCGGCGGCCGCCGAATCCCGCTACACCCCTTCGGCCAAACTGGCGGACTTCGTGCGCTGCCGAGATGTGACCTGTCGAGCCCCGGGGTGTGACCGTCCGGCCACGGAATGCGATGTCGACCATACGATCCCGTACGCCGACGGCGGCGCTACCCATGCATCGAACCTGAAGGCGCTGTGCCGTCTTCACCATTTGATGAAGACGTTCTGGGGCTGGCGCGACTGGCAGCTGCCTAACGGGACAGTGATTTGGACTCTGCCCGACGGGCAGACCTACGTCACTACCCCGGGCAGCGCGCTGCTGTTTCCCAGCCTTTGCGCCCCCACCGGCGACGCGCCTGCATCCCCCCTACCCAGGCCCGAACGCTGCGCCGACCGCACCGCGATGATGCCCAAACGCCGCACCACCCGGGCCCAAAACCGCGCCGCGCGCATCGCCACCGAACGGCGCCACAACCGCGAGGCACGGCAAGAGAAAGGTCGAGAACGCGAGGCCGCGTACTTCGGTCCCGCACCACCGGCCGATGGCGACGATGATCCGCCGCCATTCTGATTGACGGGCAAACCTTTTACGCAGAGGCGACGGGCGAACAGACGCCATTCGCCGGGCACGCCCTTGAGCTGGCGAGTGCCGCGCTCCTCGAATTCGAGTCCTGACCCGATCACCAAGTCGCGCAACGTACTCGACACCAGCACGTCGTTCGGCTCGGCGAGTGCGCTCACGCGCGCGCCGATGTGCACGCCGATCCCGCCGATGTCGTCGCCCCGGACCTCGCACTCGCCGGTGTGCAGTCCCGCGCGCACCCGTCAGCGTGGTGAAGAACGACTGTCGGAACACGAATTGTTGAAAGGACCGACCGCGCGTCCGTTCGGCTGCTCACTGGCAGCATGACCCGCAGGGTTTTCGGACTCACGGCCAAGCGTTCGACACGTGCAAGGCCCCCGCCCGAACCTCCTCGTTCCATGGCATGTCCGGATTGATGGCGTGGTGGTGCTCGCCTGTTCCCACATAGCAACCACGGTGGCTTCGCTTTGCTCAAGCGTCCATCCATCCGTAGGGGAGCCGAAATGACCCGCAAAGCCCTCGAGTATGACGAGTGCGGTCGTGCGGGACGGGTGCGTCGCGGCGAACAGCGCCGCAGGCGCTACGGCGGATGTGGCAGCGAGGAGCACGGTCTCGCGACTGCCGAGGGCATCGAGCACCGCTGTGATGCTGTCGGCCCATTGCTCCAAGCTCGGCATCGCGCTCGGGTCAATAGGGTCGGATACACCGGTGCCCGGCTGATCGAAGAAGATCATTCGGCCGAGTGACGTCATCGCCTCGAGCCAGCCCTGAAGCAACGGCAGCTCGGGGAACGCCTCACAGTTGCTGAACCACGCGGGCACGAACACGATGTCGCGCTCGCGCTTGCGTGATGCGCGGTAGGCGACGCGCAAGTCCCCGTTCATCGCGTAGCGCGTCTCCGAGAACATTGCGGACGTCTAGTTCTCAGCGAGCGGCTCAGCAGACGTTTCCGCTGTTCAAGGGGGTTCCGGTGAAGTGTTTTAGGGCGATTCGACGCCTTCATCTAATGATGACGGAACCGATCTCGGTCGGCTTCGCGCAGAATTTGGCTCTGAGCTGGTCGTCCCCTAGACTCTAGGGGTTGCCTTGGGCAGACCTCGGCCGGTGCGAATCGGCCCCGCGTGCCCTTCGGTGACAAAGACCGCGCACGTCAGGTTTTTGGTGGGTCATGCCCGCCGAATGCTCACCCAGGTGGGTTCTCCTGCCGTGCACACGCAACCAGGTCAGGAGATCGAGTGATTCAGCAGGAATCGCGGCTGAAGGTCGCCGACAACACCGGCGCCAAGGAGATCTTGTGCATCCGCGTGCTCGGCGGTTCGTCGCGACGCTACGCCGGCATCGGTGACGTCATCGTCGCCACCGTCAAGGACGCCATTCCCGGCGGCAACGTGAAGCGTGGGGATGTCGTCAAGGCCGTCGTGGTGCGCACGGTCAAGGAGCGCCGGCGTCCCGACGGCAGCTACATCAAGTTCGACGAGAACGCCGCGGTGATCATCAAGCCCGACAACGACCCGCGCGGGACGCGCATCTTCGGGCCGGTGGGCCGCGAACTGCGCGAGAAGCGGTTCATGAAGATCATCTCGCTTGCCCCGGAGGTTTTGTAAATGAAGGTCCGTAAAGGCGACACCGTCCTGGTCATCGCCGGCAAGGACAAGGGCGCCAAAGGCAAGGTGCTGCAGGCTTACCCGGAACGCGACCGAGTGCTGGTCGAGGGCGTCAACCGGATCAAGAAGCACACCGCGATCTCGACCAACCAGCGCGGAGCGCAGTCGGGCGGCATCGTCACCCAGGAAGCCCCCATCCACGTCTCCAACGTGATGGTCGTCGACTCGGACGGTAAGCCCGCCCGCGTCGGTTACCGGCTCGATGAGGAGACCGGCAAGCGGGTTCGTATCTCCAAGCGCAACGGCAAGGACATCTGATGAGTACTGCAGAAAAAGTTCAGCCGCGCCTGAAAGAGCGCTACCGCAGCGAGATTCGTGATTCGTTGCAGCAGCAGTTCGGCTACGCCAACGTCATGCAGATCCCGACGGTGACCAAGGTCGTCGTCAATATGGGTGTCGGCGATGCGGCGCGGGACGCGAAGTTGATCAACGGCGCGGTGAGCGACCTGGGTCTGATCACCGGGCAGCGCCCCGAGATCCGTCGCGCGCGCAAGTCGATCGCGCAGTTCAAACTGCGTGAGGGCATGCCGATCGGTGCGCGGGTCACCCTGCGCGGGGATCGGATGTGGGAGTTCCTGGACCGGCTCACCTCGATTGCGCTGCCCCGTATCCGCGACTTCCGCGGGCTTTCGCCCAAGCAATTCGACGGTGTCGGTAACTACACCTTCGGGCTAGCCGAGCAGTCGGTGTTCCACGAGATCGACGTGGACAAGATCGACCGGGTCCGCGGCATGGACATCAACGTCGTCACCTCGGCGACGAATGACGACGAAGGACGAGCGCTGTTGCGGGCCCTCGGCTTTCCCTTCAAGGAAGAACCTCAAAGAGGAGTCTGAGCGATGGCAAAGAAGGCACTGGTCAACAAGGCCGCACGCAAGCCGAAGTTCGCGGTGCGCGGCTACACGCGTTGCAACAGGTGCGGCCGCCCGCGCGCGGTCTTCCGCAAATTCGGCCTGTGCCGGATCTGCCTGCGCGAGATGGCGCACGCGGGCGAACTGCCCGGCGTGCAGAAGAGCAGCTGGTAACAGCCCTAACCCCCAAGACCAACCGAGAAAAGGTACGCGACAGGCCCGGACCGGGAACCATCGCGAGGAAGGTACCAACGCTGTCATGACGATGACGGACCCGATCGCAGACTTCTTGACACGTCTGCGCAACGCCAATTCGGCGTATCACGACGAGGTGACGTTGCCGCACTCCAAGATCAAGGCAAACATCGCCCAGATCCTCAAGAGCGAGGGCTACATCACCGACTACCGGACCGAGGATGCTCGGGTCGGCAAGTCGCTGATCGTTCAGCTCAAGTACGGGCCGAGCCGGGAGCGAAGCATCGCCGGCCTGCGCCGCGTGTCAAAGCCCGGTTTGCGGGTGTACGCGAAATCCACCAATCTGCCGCGCGTGCTCGGTGGCCTGGGTGTGGCGATCATCTCCACCTCCTCGGGCCTGCTGACCGACCGCCAGGCAGCCCGGCAGGGCGTGGGCGGCGAAGTCCTCGCGTTCGTCTGGTAGGGCGGGGAGGTAACGAAACACTATGTCTCGCATTGGTAAACAGCCGGTTCCGGTCCCGTCCGGAGTCGACGTGACGATCGATGGTCAGAAGGTGTCGGTGAAGGGCCCCAAGGGCGTCCTGGATCTGACCGTGGCCGAGCCGATCACCGTGTCGCGCAACGACGATGGCGCGATCGTGGTCGCCCGCCCGAACGATGAGCGGCGTAACCGCTCGTTGCACGGACTGTCGCGCACCCTGGTGTCCAACCTGGTCACCGGCGTGACTCAGGGATACACCACCAACATGGAGATCTTCGGCGTCGGTTACCGGGTGCAGCTCAAGGGCTCCAACCTCGAGTTTGCGCTGGGCTACAGCCACCCCGTGGTGATCGAGGCTCCGGACGGCATCACGTTCGCCGTCCAGTCGCCGACGAAGTTCACCATCACCGGGATCGACAAGCAGAAGGTCGGCCAGATCTCGGCGAACATCCGCCGTCTGCGCCGCCCCGACCCGTATAAGGGCAAGGGTGTGCGCTACGAGGGTGAGCAGATCCGCCGCAAGGTCGGAAAGACAGGTAAGTAATCATGGCGCAAACAAAAGCTGACACCGCCGCGCGAAAGCCGGTGGGGCAGAGCGTTTCCGCGACTCGGCGCGTCTCCCGGCTGCGTAGGCACGCACGGCTGCGCAAGAAGATCGCCGGTACCCCGCAGCGTCCGCGGCTGGTGATCAACCGGTCCGCGCGACACATTCATGTGCAACTCGTCAACGACGAGAACGGGACCACGGTCGCAGCCGCGTCGTCGATCGAGGACGACGTGCGCAGCCTGCAGGGAGACAAGAAATCCCGCAGCGTGCGGGTGGGCCAGCTGATCGCCGAGCGCGCCAAGGCCGCCGGCATCGACAGCGTGGTCTTCGACCGTGGCGGATACACCTACGGCGGACGGATCGCGGCGCTGGCTGATGCCGCACGCGAGAACGGATTGCAATTCTGATGACTACTGGAAGGACCGCATAATGGCGGAGCAGCCGGCCGGCGGACAAGGCGCCGGCGACAGCCGTGACTCGCGCGGTGACCGCGACAACCGCGGTCGCCGTGGCGACGGCGGTCGCGGCGGCCGCGACCGCGACGGCGACAAGAGCAACTACCTGGAGCGGGTTGTCGCGATCAACCGTGTCTCCAAGGTGGTCAAGGGTGGTCGGCGATTCAGCTTCACCGCATTGGTGATCGTCGGCGACGGCCACGGCAAGGTCGGTGTCGGCTACGGCAAGGCCAAGGAAGATCCCGCGGCCATCGCCAAGGGCGTCGAGGAGGCCCGTAAGGGCTTCTTCCGGGTGCCGCTGATCCGCGGGACGATCACCCACCCGGTGCAGGGCGAGGCGGCCGCCGGCGTGGTGCTGCTGCGCCCGGCCAGCCCCGGTACCGGTGTCATCGCCGGTGGCGCGGCGCGAGCGGTGCTGGAATGCGCCGGCGTGCACGACATCCTGGCGAAGTCGCTGGGTAGCGACAACGCGATCAACGTGGTGCACGCGACCGTCGCTGCGCTGAAGCTGCTGCAGCGTCCCGAGGAGGTGGCCGCTCGCCGCGGCCTGCCCATCGAGGACGTTGCGCCGGCCGGAATGCTCAAGGCGCGCCGCGAAAGTGACGCGATGGCCAGTGCGGCGGCACGAGAGGCCCAGGCTTCGGGGGCACAACCGTGAGTAGTCAATTGAAGATCACCCAGGTGCGCAGCACCATCGGGGCCCGCTGGAAGCAGCGTGAGTCCCTGCGCACCCTGGGCTTACGGCGGATTCGCCACTCGGTGATCCGCGAGGACAACGCGCAGACCCGCGGCCTGATCGCGGTGGTCAGCCACCTCGTCGAGGTGGCGCCGGCCGAGGCGACGGCCACGGGCACCGGAGGTAGCAAGAAATGACGATCAAGCTGCACGATCTCAAGCCCGCGCGCGGTTCGAAGACCGCCCGCACCCGGGTCGGTCGCGGTGAGGGCTCCAAGGGCAAGACCGCCGGTCGCGGTACCAAGGGCACCAAGGCACGCAAAAACGTGCCGGCGACCTTCGAGGGTGGCCAGATGCCGATCCACATGCGGCTGCCCAAGCTGAAGGGCTTCCGCAACCGGTTCCGCACCGAGTACGAGATCGTCAACGTCGGCGACCTCAATCGGCTGTTCCCGCAGGGCGGTTCGATCGGCGTGGACGAGTTGGTGGCCAAGGGCGCGGTTCGCCGCAACTCGCTGGTCAAGGTCCTCGGCGACGGCAAGCTGACGGTCAAGCTCGAGGTGACCGCGCACAAGTTCAGCGGCAGCGCACGCGAGAAGATCACCGCCGCAGGCGGTTCGGCGACAGAGCTGTCCTAGCTAGCTCAGCTGCGGAATCACTTCCGCGGCAAGGCGTTCCATCTGCTCGCGGTTCTCGCCGGCGTCGATGCCGACGGGATTCAGTAGCACCATCTGCGCCCCGGCGTCGATGACCTCACGCAACCCGCGCACCACGTCGTCGGGTGTGCCGGACACCGGTACGTCCTGCACGCCGGGCATCCGTCCGTAGATGCGGTCCAGCCCGTCGAGCACTCGTTCCCGGGCCCTGGCAGCGTCGTCGTCGACCATCAGGTAGACCCGTTTTCCGATGGTGAAATTCGTGGGGTCTTTCTGTTGCTCGTCGAGCTCGCGGCGCACGACGGTCACTGCCCCGGCGAACGCCTCGGTGGTCGACGAGCCGGCGCCCAGGAATGAGTCGCCGTGCCGCACCGCGCGGGCCAGCGCCTTGGGCGCGAGGCCCCCGAACCAGATCGGCGGGTGCGGCCGCTGTACCGGCTTGGGCTGAATCGGCAGGTCGTCGACGTCGCGGAATCGACCGTGAAACGTCACCCTCGGCTCGTCGGACCACGCCGCCTTCATCAGCTCGAGGCCCTCGGTGAAGTACGAGATGAACGTGTCCTTGTCCACGCCGAAGGCAGCGAAATTCCGCCTACCGCCACCGGGTGCGACACCGATGTCGAGCCGGCCGTGGCTCAGTCGGTCGACGGCGGTGGCGGCCGAAGCCAATTGCAGCGGGTCGTGCAACGACGTCACCAGGACCGCGACGCCCAGGCGCAGCCGCTCGGTGCAGGCCGCGCAATACGCCAGCAGCTCCAGCGGCGCCAGCAGCGGTGCGGGCCCGATGATCTGCTCGAGCAGCCAGCCGCCCTCGAATCCGAGCTCTTCGGCGCGCGCGAGAAAAGTGCGCAGCCCCGCTCCGTCGAAGCCGTCGTAGTCGAACTGCGGGATCGCGATGGCAAAGCTCACCCGACCACGGTACGGCCGTGCATCGGTAGTCTGCAGACATGTTCGCTTTCCTGCCCTCGATCCCCGGCGTCGACGAGGTTCGGGCCCTGGCCGGACGGGTCGATACCGCCCGCCATCACGGCGTGCCCAACGGCTGCGTCCTCGAATTGGATCTGCGCGCGATGCCACCGGAGACGTCAGGCTTTGATCCGCTGGCCATCATCAGCGGGGGGAGCCGGCCGACAGCGCTGCGCGACATGGTGACCGCTATCCACCGGGCGGCCGAGGATCCGCGGGTCGCCGGGCTGATCGCCCGTGTGCAACTCACGCCGTCGCCGTCGGCGGCGGTGCAGGAGCTGCGCGAGGCAGTCGTCGCTTTCACCGCCGCCAAGCCGTCACTGGCCTGGGCCGAGACCTACCCGGGCACGTTGTCGTACTACCTGGCTTCGGCCTTCGGTGAGGTCTGGATGCAGCCGGCTGGAAGCGTAGGCCTGATCGGCTTCGCCAGCAATGCCACCTTCCTGCGCGACGCGTTCGACAAGGCCGGCATCGAACCCCAATTCGTCGCGCGTGGCGAATACAAGTCGGCGGTAAACCGCTACACCGAGCACGGCTTCACCGAGGCCCACCGCGAGGCCGTCACCCGGATGTTGCAGAGCCTGCAAGAGCAGGTGTGGGAAGCGGTGGCGGACTCACGCAAGCTCGACGCCGCTGCGATCGACGCGCTGGCCGATCGCGCCCCGCTGTTGCGCGAGGATGCCGTCGCCTCACGCCTGGTCGACCGGATCGGCTTCCGGGACGAAGCCTATGAGCGCATCGCGGAAATGGTTGGGGCGGAGGATATTTCCGACGAGAACACACCACCTCGGCTGTACGTGTCGCGATACGCGGGAGCGGCCCGGTCACGGCTGGCTCCGCCGGTGCCGTCGGTTCCCGGACGCCGCGCCAAGCCGACGGTGGCGGTCATCAACGTGGACGGCGAGATCGTCGACGGGCGTGGTGGACCCCAGTTCCTGCCGTTCGGTGCCTCCACCGTCGGCGGCGATACCATCGCATCGGCGCTGCGGGAAGCCACCGCCGACGAATCGGTGTCCGCGATCGTGCTGCGTGTGAACAGCCCCGGAGGCTCCGTCACGGCATCGGAAACCCTGTGGCGCGAAGTGAAAAGGGCTCGCAAACGGGGCAAGCCGGTGGTGGCGTCGATGGGTGCTGTCGCCGCATCCGGCGGCTACTACATTGCGGTGGCCGCCGACGCGATTGTGGCCAGCGCCGCAACCATCACCGGTTCGATCGGCGTGTTCACCGGCAAGCTGGTGATTCGCGATCTGCTGGAGCGGTTGGGCGTCGGGCTGGAAACCGTGCGTACCAACGCCAACGCCGATGCCTGGTCGATCGAGTCGCCGTTCACCCCGGAACAGCGCGCCCACCGCGAGGCCGAAGCCGATCAGGTGTACGCGGATTTCCTCGAGCGGGTCGCCGACGGCCGCAATCTGACCACCGAGGCCGTCGATCGCGTCGCCCGGGGCCGGGTGTGGACCGGTGCCGACGCACGCGAGCGGGGCCTGGTCGACGAACTGGGCGGCTTCCGAACAGCGCTGCGCCGGGCGAAAATCCTTGCCGGACTGGACGAGGACACCGATGTGCGGATCGTGACCTACCCGGGCGCATCGCTGTTGGACATGCTGCGGCCGCGAGCCTCCTCGCAACCTGCCGCAGCGTCGCTGCCTGATGCGCTCGGCGCGCTGCTGGGCCGCACCATCGCCGGCATCCTGGACAACGTCGAACGGTCCTACAGTGGGGCAAGCGCGCTGTGGGTGGGACCCCGTCGACTTTAGCCGACGGTGGCGACCCGCTGCGCCCGGCTACGCCGCGCTTGCGATCGCCACTAGCCTCGAAGCTTGGCGCTGATGAAGACGATTTCGCCGAGGGGGTCGTCGTTCTCCGGTGGGGGCACCTCGATGCCATTGCGCTCGAAGAGTTCCGTCCGGGTCACGCCCTCGGCCTGCCATCGGATGCTGGACAGGTAGTCGACGACGTGGTTGCGTTCGCCGGCGTAGACCAGCGACGCCATGTCGATATCGACGCCGTGCTCCCGGAATGAACCGGACATCTCGCGCACCCGTTCCGCATCGAAATCTACGATGCCGGGCACGAATTCGGTGGCGATGGTGCTGCCGGGCGCACTGAGCGCGGTGATGTTGTCGAACAGCCGATCCTGGGCCTCCGGTGGCAGATAGATCAGCAGTCCCTCGGCCAGCCAGGCCGTCGGCGCCGCCGTGTCGAATCCCGCCGCTCTCAGCGCGGCTGGCCAGTCCGCGCGCAGATCGATGGGAATGGTGCGCCGCGATGCGGTCGGCTCGGCACCCACATCGGCAAGTGTGGTGCTCTTGAACTCGATCACCCGCGGCTGGTCGATCTCGTAGACCACCGTGCCGGCCGGCCAAGGCAACCGGTAGGCGCGCGAGTCCAGCCCGGAGGCCAGGATCACCACCTGACGCACCCCGCCGCCGGTGACATCGACGAAGTAATCGTCAAAGTACTTGGTGCGCACGGCCATTCCATCGACCATTGACTGAATACGCACCGGGGAGGAATTCTCGATCGCATCCACATCGAGATCGCCATCCATCATCTTGGTGAAGAATTCCATCCCGACCGCGCGCACCAGGGGCTCGGCGAACGGATCGTTGATCAAACCGCGGGGGTCCTTGGTCGCCATCGCACGCCCGGCCGCGACCATGGTCGCGGTCACGCCGACGCTGGACGCCAGATCCCACTCATCGTCGTGAGTGCGTGACATAGTCAGAACCCTAACCCGAGCCTACTTGAGGCTGGCGGCGACGTAGCTCATCTCACCGAAGGTGGCCGCCATCTCGTCCTCGGGAAACTCGAAACCGTTGCGGGCGTACAACTCCCGGGCGGTCGACGGCGTGACCTGCCAGCCCTTCTGAGTGAGGTAGTCGACGACGACGCTGCGCTCGCCCCGGTAGAACAGGTCGGCGGCGTTCATGTTGAAGCCGAAGCGCTGCCAGCGCTCGGAGATGCGCGCCAGGCGCTCGTCGGAGAACGCGTGGGGGTCGGGCACGTGTTCGGTCGCCAGCCTGCTGCCCAGCGCGCTGAGCGCGGTGATGTTGTCGAACAGCCGGTCCTGGGCCTCGGGCGGCAGGTAGGGCAGCAGCCCTTCGGCGCTCCACGCGGTCGGCTGGGTGACGTCAAATCCGCCCTCGCGCAAGGCCGCTGGCCAGTCGTCGCGCAGGTCGATGCTGATGGTGCGGCGCTCGGCGGTCGGCGCGGCACCGAGGCCGGCCAGCGTGTCGGTCTTGAAGGCGATGACCTCCGGCTGGTCGATCTCGTAGACGACGGTGCCCGCCGGCCACGGTAGGCGATAGGCCCTGGTGTCCAGTCCGGAAGCCAGGATCACCGCCTGTCGCACACCGTCTTTGGTTGCGCCGGTGAAGAAGTCGTCGAAAAACCTGGTGCGCACCGTGATTTGCTCGGCGCGCGCCTTGCGGTTGAACAGCGGGTCATCCTCGAAGTCGATCTCCCCGTCGACGATGCGGATGAACGGGTCCAGCCCGACGGCGCGCACCAGTGGGTCGGCCAGTGGATCGTCAAGCAGGGCATCGGGCCCCTGCGACGCCACGGCGCGCGAGGCGGCGACCATGGTGGCCGTCGCTCCCACGCTGTGCGCCGGACCCCAGCTGTCACCGTCGGTGCGTCCCGACTCGGTGGTCATCCGGTTGCTCCTATTTCTCGCTGAGCGTGCCGCTGGTGTACAGCATCTCGCCCATGCGCATGTCGTCGTCGGTGAGCGGGTCAAGTCCGTTGGCCGCGAACAGTTCTCTGATGCTGGCGCTGTCCAGCCGCCAACCGCGATCGGCCAGGTACGGCGCGGCCTCGTTGCGGTCGCCCAAGTAGACCAGCCCCGCCATGTCCAGCTCGAAACCGTGCGCACGCCAGCGCTCGGAGATCGTCTGCATGCGGACCTTCATCTTCTCCTCGTCGCCGGGCTCGGGGTTGGGGGCACTTTCGGTGGCCAGCCGGCTCCCCGGCGCGCTGAGCTCGGTGATGGTGTCCAGCAGGCGGTCCTGCGCCTCGGGCGGCAGGTAGCCGAGCAGCCCCTCGGCGCTCCACGCGGTGGGCTCCGACGGGTCGAAGCCGGCGTTGCGGAGCGCGGTGGGCCAGTCGTCGCGCAGATCGACGGCCACCACTCGCCGCTCGGCGCTGGGGGCGGCCCCCAGGTCGGCCAGCGAGCGGGTCTTGAATTCGATAACCTGCGGCTGGTCCACCTCGTAGACCACCGTCCCGGCCGGCCACGCCAACCGGTAGGGGCGGGCATCCAGCCCGGAGGCCAGGATCACCGCCTGCTTGATACCCGCGTTCGTCGCGTCCAGGAAGAACTCGTCGAAGAACTTGGTGCGGACCGCCATGTTGTCGGCCATCCGCGACATCGCCCCGGCGGACCCCGCGGCGCCGTCGTGGACGTCGTTCAACTCGGCGGGATCCAGCTCGCCGCTGGCCAGCCGGGAGAGCAGGTCCACGCCGACCAGCTTGACCAGCGGCTCGGCGAACGGGTCGTTGATCAGCGGGTTGTCGGCGCGGGTGGCCATGGCGCGGGCCGCCGCGACCATCGTCGCGGTCACGCCGACGCTGGACGCCAGGTCCCAGGTGTCGCCTTCGTACCTGGTGGAAGTCATGGTTGTGCCCCTATCGGAGGTAGTCAATCTAATATTTAGCCAATATAACAAGCTTTCCCCACTGTACGCTTCCCGCGATTCGCGGCAACCTTTACTGATGGTGTACGCGGCGGCTGGAAAACGGGTGCTCATCACGGGTGCCTCTTCGGGATTGGGTGCGGCCCTGGCGCGACAGCTGGCCGCCCGGGGTGGGGTAGTGGGGCTGATCGCGCGCCGCCGGGATCGGCTGGGCGAGGTGCTGGCCGGCTGCCGGCACACCTCACCCGGATCGGCCACGTTCGTGGCCGACCTGGCCCACACGTCGACGCTGGGTGAGTTGGCGCTGCGGGCCTGGGACGCGCTCGGCGGCATCGACGTGCTGATCAACAATGCCGCGATGCCCA
>NZ_DASUHS010000158.1:0-15819 GCF_036273375.1 Mycobacterium sp.
CCACCTGGCGCTGTGCAGGAAAGCGGCGGCTGCCCCTGCGATGACGGCTTGGCCAGAAGACCACAGCCAGGCGGCCGCGATACGCAACTCGAGCGAGGGCACGGCGTCATTCGAGAGGTAGACGTCGGGAAACACCGCGCGGTATCGCGTCCGAAGTTGGTGCCGGCTCAACGAGCCACAGCGCAACGCCTCGCTGCCGACAAACGGCTCCTTCATGCCGCGCAGGATCACACGCCTGGGCCGCAGTGCGTGCACCTGCATACACAGGTGTCATAGGAAATCCCAAGGAAGACCGGGCACAATTGTCGGATGGCAGGTCAGTCCACCGCATGGGTCAGCACGGCCCGCATGCTGCGCCGGGCCGGGTTCGGGGTGACCGGGCCCGAGGTCGACGCGGCCGTCGACCGGTACTGGCCCGGCTATGTGGACGCGATGCTGGCCACCGATCCCGACACCGACCCGGGTGCGGCCGCCACGCCGATGCCCGCCCTGGACGCACTCAGGCCGCCGGGCAAGGGCGCTACGCGGGCCGCGCACAAGCAATACAACCAGCAGGTGACCCAACAGCTGGCCGTGCTGTCGAATTGGTGGATACGTCGCATGGCCGGCGTGCGGCAGCCGGTTCACGAAAAACTAACCCTGTTGTGGCACAACCACTTCGCCACCTCGGCGCAGAAAGTCCGGGTCGCCGGGTACATGGCCGCGCAGAATCAGAAACTGCGCGCGGGGTCGCTGGGTGATTTTCGCGCCCTGGCTTACGCGATGCTGACCGACGCCGCGATGCTGCGCTGGCTGGACGCGCCGAGCAGTACCGCCAAGGCGCCCAACGAAAACCTGGCCCGCGAGTTCATGGAGCTGTTCGCACTGGGACATGGCAACGGCTACACCGAAAGCGACGTGCGCAACGGTGCGCGGGCCCTGACGGGATGGGTCATCGGCGCCGGGGGTAAAACCTCCATGACCCCCAAACGCCATGACGCGAGCGCCAAGACGCTGTTCGGGCAGAGCCGCGACTTCGATGCCGCCGGATTCTGCGACACCGTGCTGGCGCAACCCAAATCGGCGGAATACATCGCGGGACGCCTGTGGCAGCAATTGGCGTCCGACCATCCGCCATCACCGGCGGTGCTCGACCGGCTGGTCGCCGCCTACGGCCCCAACCGCGACCTGCGCGCGCTGACCCGGGCGATCCTCACCGACAGCGAGTTCACCGGCAGCCGCGCCGCGGTGGTCAACACCCCGGCCGAATGGCTCGTCGGCGTCATCCGGGCGCTGCGGGTTCCAGTCGACGACCCCAAGCGCCTGAAGATGATCGACACGACATTGCGCACGCTGGGCCAGCGACCGTTCTATCCGCCCAGCGTCGGAGGCTGGCCCAGCGGCCAGCTGTGGCTGTCCACCGCCAGCGCCGGGGCCCGCCTACGCGCCGCGACCGAACTGGCACACGCGGGCGACCTCTCCGGCATCGAGGGCGCCGCCGCCGGTGACCGCGTCGACGCGGTCGGTTATCTGATCGGCGTCGGCTCTTGGTCCGACCGCACCGTCAAGGCACTGCAGCCGCTGGTGCGCCAACCGGCGCGGTTGGTCGCGGCCGCCGTCAACACTCCCGAATACCTGACGTCCTAGCGAGACAGCGATGCCCGAGATGAACCGTCGCCGATTCCTGATCGCCAGCGCGGGCGTCGGCGCGGCCGGCCTGTTGTCTGGAACGGTGGCGGTCAGTTGGCCCGACCTGCTGCGCGCGGCCCAGGACCGGCCGCTGGCCGACGGCGCCGGTGTCCTGGTCATCGCCACGCTCTACGGCGGCAACGACGGCATCAACACCGTGATTCCCTACGCGGACAACGCCTATCACGACGCTCGCCCCGAACTCGCCTACGCACCGGGCGATGTTCTACACCTCGATCAGCAGCTGGGGCTCAACCCGGCGCTGAAGGGATTGGCGGGGCTGTGGAACCAGCGGCAGCTCGCCATCGTGCGCGGCGCGGGCTACCCGAAGCCCGACCACAGCCACTTTCGGTCCATGGACATCTGGCAGACGGCGTCACCTGCCGAGCCTGTGTCGACCGGCTGGATCGGCCGCTGGCTCGACGCCACCGGAGATGATCCGTTGCGGGCGGTCAACATTGGCGCCGTCCTGCCTCCACTGGCCGTCGGCGCAAAGTGCACGGCCGCGGCGCTTTCGCCGGGCGGCGCGTCGGGCGACACGGGGAAGTTCGACGCAGTGATGACCGCGCTGGGCAACGACGATCCCGACGACACCCCGGCGATGGCCGCCGTGTGCAAGGCCTACCGCGCCGCGCGCACGGCCGACGCCACTTTTGAGTCGGTGAAACCCGCTGCCAAGGACCGTAACTCACTGTCCACCCAGCTGAGCATGGTGGCCCAGGCCATCAAGGCCCGCGTTCCCACGCGGGTCTACACGGTGCAGGCGGGCGGCTTCGACACCCACGCCGGCGAACGCGGCACCCAGCAGCGACTCCTACAGACATTCGACGAGGCGGTCACCGCATTCGTCCAGGAGATGACCGGTCGCGACGTGGTGCTGCTGGCGTATTCGGAATTCGGGCGCCGGGTGCGCGCCAATGCCTCACAGGGCACCGATCACGGCACGGCCGGTCCCGCTTTCATTGCGGGCCCACCCGTGAAGGGCGGCTTCTACGGCGAACAGCCCAGCCTCACCGATCTCGACAACGGAGATTTGAAGTACACCATCGATTTCCGTGACATCTACGCCGAGCTGCTCGCACGAACTGTCGGGACCGATCCCACGCCCGCGGTGGGTGCCGGACGAAACAGCCTGGGCTTCCTATCCGCCTAGCACGTTCACACAGTCGCGGGCGATGGCCAGCTCTTCGTTGGTCGGGACCACCAGCACGGCGATCGGTGAATCGTCGGCGGAAATCTGGCGTGCACCATTGCCGCCGCCGAGGTTGCGGCGCTCATCGAGCACGATACCCAGTTCCTCCATACCGGAGACCGCGTCGCGGCGCACCGCCGGGTCGTTCTCGCCGATCCCGGCGGTGAAGCTGATGACATCGGTGTGCCCCAGCACCGCCAGGTAGGCGCCGATGTACTTGCGCAGCCGATGCGTGAACACGCTGTACGCCAGTTTCGCTGACTCGTCGCCGGATTCGATCATCGTCCGCAGCCGGCGAAAGTCGCGCTCACCGGACAGACCCAACACCCCGGAGCGCTGGTTGAGCATGGACTCGACGTCGTCGACGCCCATCTTGGCCGTGTGGGATAGGTAGCCGACGACGCTGGGATCGATGTCGCCGCTGCGGGTGCCCATCACCAGGCCTTCCAGCGGCGTCAAGCCCATCGAGGTGTCCAGCGGCCTGGTACCGGCGATCGCTGAGGCGGAGCAACCGTTACCCAGGTGCAGCACAATCTGTTTCACGTCACCGACCGATCGGTCCAGGAACGCGGCGGCCTGCTCGCTGACGTAGCGGTGCGACGTTCCGTGAAACCCGTACCGGCGGATCTGATATCGCTGCGCCAGATCGCGATCGATGGCGTAGGTGGCCGCCGCGGGCGGCAAGTCGTGGAAGAAGCCGGTATCGAACACGGCGATGTGAGCGAGGTCGGGCAGCAGTTTGCGCGCGACCTCGATTCCCTTGAGCGCCGGCGGGTTGTGCAGCGGGGCCAACTCCGACAATCTGTGCAGTCTGCCGATCACCGCGTCGTCCAGCAGCGTGGGTTGATAGAAAATGTTGCCGCCGTGCACCACTCGATGGCCCACCGCGACGATGCCGCTCGCCTTCAGGTCGATGCCATCGTCGGCCAGCTCGTCGAACGCGCGGCGCAGCGCCGCGTCATGATCGGGAACCGGCGAGGATTCCTCTCCGATCCGCTCGACGAGACCCGTCGCCCGCGCTGCTCCCGAATCGGGGTCGACCACTTGATATTTCAGGGATGACGAGCCGGAGTTGATCACCAACACCAGGCGTGCGTCGCCACTGTCCGTCATGGCTGCCCCTGGGCCTGGATCGCGGTGATGGCCACAGTGTTCACGATGTCTTCGACCAACGCACCCCTGGACAGGTCGTTCACCGGCCTGCGCAAGCCCTGCAGCACGGGCCCGATGGCAAGCGCCCCGGCGCTACGCTGCACCGCCTTGTAGGTGTTGTTGCCCGTGTTGAGGTCGGGGAAGATCAGCACCGTGGCGTGGCCCGCCACCGGCGAGTCGCGCAGTTTGGTGGCGGCGACCGACGGTTCGATCGCGGCGTCGTACTGGATGGGCCCCTCGACCGGTAGGTCGGGGTTCCGTTTCCGCACCAATTCGGTTGCCGTCCTTACCTTGTCGACGTCCGCGCCCGTACCCGAGTCACCGGTCGAGTACGACAACATCGCCACCCGCGGTTCGATGCCGAACTGTGCGGCGGTGCGCGCCGACGAGATCGCGATGTCGGCCAGCTGCTCGGGTGTCGGATTCGGGATGATCGCGCAGTCGCCGTACGCCAGCACGCGATCGGGCAGGCACATCAAGAAGATGCTGGACACCGTCGAGACATCCGGGACCGTTTTGATGATTTCGAATGCGGGCCGAACGGTATGGGCGGTGGTGTGTGCGGCGCCGGACACCATGCCGTCGACATGGGAGTTGTGTACCAGCATGGTGCCGAAATACGTGCTGTCGCGCATGGCCTCCCGGGCCTGCTCGACGGTGATGCCCTTCGCCTTGCGCAACTCTGCGTACTGGTCGGCGAACTCGTCGCGCAGCCGGCTACTGCGCGGGTCTATCACCGTGACGTCACCCAGGTCGACCCCGAGTTCTCCCGAGCGCTGGCGGATTTGGGCTTCGTCACCCAGGATGGTCAGGTCGGCGACGCGGCGCTGCAGCACCCGGCCGGCGGACCGCAGGATGCGGTCGTCGTCGCCTTCGGGAAGCACGATGTGCTTGCGATCCGAACGCGCCTGCAGCGTCAGCCGGTGGATGAACATCTGCGGCGTGATGACGGTGGGGATCGGAATGGCAAGCTGCGCCAACAGATCGGTGATGTCGACATGGCTGTCCATCAGCTCCAGCGCGGTGTCGATCTTGCGCTGCGAGGTCGCCGTGACCCTGCCCCGGGCCGACGCCGCCGCGCTGGCGGTGTCGTAGGTGCCCAGTGCGGTAGCGACGATCGGTAGCCGCAGCCGCAGTCCGGCAACCAGGGCGGCGATGGACGGGTGCAGCGCGAAGCCGCCGTTGAGCACGATGCACGACAGCGACGGAAAGCCTTCCGCGGCATGGGCGCTGGCGACGGCGAGCACCACGTCCGAGCGGTCGCCGGGCGTGATGACCGCGATGCCGTCGCGCAGCCGCTCCAGAACGTGGTCGGCGGTCATCCCCGCGACCAGCACGCCGGTGACCTCGCGTTCGCGCAGAGACTCTTCGCCGCTGACCGGCGTTCCGCCGACCGCCTTCTCCAGCTCGGCCACCGTCGGGGCCGACAGCAGTGGCTCGTCGGGCAGCACATAGCTGCGCTGCGAGAATTTGCGCAGCGCTTCGGCCACGTCGGCGAGCTCGGTCGGCTCGCACCGGTTGGCCACCACGGCAGCGGTGTGGGCGTGCTGGGCGTCCAGCTCGGCCAGGCAGACGTCGACGACGCTGGCGATCTCCGCGGCCGTGCGCCCCTTGCCGCTGACCGTCAGCAGCAGCGGTGCACCGAGGTTGACCGCAATGCGCGCGTTGGTCGTAAGTTCCGCGGGCCGGGTCACGTCCGTGTAGTCGCTGCCGACGATCACCACCACGTCGCACGCCTCGGCCACCGCCTGATAGGCGTCGACGATGCGGGCGATCGCGGCGTCGCCGTCGGCGTGCAGCTGCTGATAGGTGACGCCGACGCACTGCTCGTACGACAGACCCGCGGTGGTCCGTGTCAGCAACAGTTCCAGGATGTAGTCGCGGTCGTTTGATTCAGAGCGCGTAATGGGCCGGAACACACCGACTTTGGCGACCGTCGCGGTCAACCGGTGCAGCAGCCCCAGCGCGATCGTCGACTTGCCGGTCTCCGGCTCGGGGGCGGCGATATAGATCGCTGTCACTGAACCGACACAGCGCCGGAAGCCATTCGCCCGCCTTTCAGGCCAGCCGCCGCAGCCGCGGCGCCAGGTCCTTCTCGAAGAGCTCCAAGAACCGGCGTTGGTCATGGCCGGGCGCGTGGAACACCAGGTGGTTGAGGCCCCATTGCACGTACTGGCCGACCTTTTCGACCGCCTCGTCGGGATCGGACGCCACGATCCAGCGCTTGGCGACCTGCTCGATGGGCAGCTCGTCTGCGGCCTTCTCCATCTCCAGCGGGTCGTGAATGCTCGTTTTCTGCTCGGCGGTCAGCGACAGCGGCGCCCAGAACCGGGTGTTCTCCAGCGCCTTGTCGGGGTCGGTGTCGTAGGAGATCTTGATTTCGATCATCCGATCGACGTCGTCCGGATTCTTTCCGGCCGCCTCCGCGCCCTCCCTCATGGCGGGCATCAGCTTGTCCTTGTACAGCTCCTCGCCCTTGCCGGAGGTGCAGATGAAGCCGTCGCCGGCGCGGCCCGCGTATTTGGCCACCTGCGGGCCGCCCGCGGCGATATAGATCGGGATGCCGCCCTCCGGAACGTCGTAGATGGAGGCGCCCTTGGTGTGGTAGTACTCGCCCTCGAAGTCGACACGGTCGCCGAGCCACAGTTCGCGCATCAGCCGCACCGATTCGCGCAGCCGGGCATAGCGTTCCTTGAACTCCGGCCACTCGCCCTCGTATCCGGTGGCTATCTCGTTGAGCGACTCGCCGGTGCCGACGCCGAGGAAAATGCGATCCGGGTACAGGCAACCCATCGTGGCGAACGCCTGCGCGATGACGGCGGGGTTGTACCGGAAGGTCGGCGTGAGCACCGAGGTGCCCAGCACCAACCTCTTGGTGCGCTCGCCGACTGCGGTCATCCAGGCCAGCGAGAACGGTGCGTGTCCGCCCTCGTGCCGCCACGGCTGGAAGTGGTCACTGACGGTGGCGCTGTCCATGCCGTGCCCTTCGGCGGCGACAGCGAGTTCGACGAGCTCGCGCGGTGCAAATTGTTCAGCGGACGCTTTGTATCCGAGTTTCAGTTCAGCCACCCGTTCTTTCTACTCCTGTGCTAACGGTCGCGACCCGCCGCGCCCGGCATCGCCGCGCTTGCGATCGCTCCCCGCAGCGCTCCTACACTCGCGGGCATGGGATCGGCGCCAACCCTCGTTCAAGTGACCGACACGGTGTACCTCGCCCAGGGAGAGGCCGTTAACTGGACGCTGGTCGTCGACGGCACCGGCGTAATGCTGATCGACGCCGGATATCCCGGCGACCGCGAGGACGTGCTGTCGTCGCTGCGGGAGCTGAGTTACGGCCCCGGCGAGGTGCGTGCCGTCCTGCTTACGCACGCCCACATCGACCATTTGGGCTCGGCGATCTGGCTCGCCAACGAATACGGCACCGACGTGTATTGCCATGCCGAGGAAGTGGGCCACGCCAAGCGCGAGTATCTGGAACAAGCATCGGTTTTCGATGTCGCCCTGCGCATTTGGCGGCCACGCTGGGCGAAATGGGGCCTGCACGTGCTGCGCAGCGGCGGCCTGATTCGCGACGGCATCCCGTCCACCCGGGCGCTGACCGCCGAGGTGGCCGCCGGGCTGCCCGGCCACCCGACGACGGTGTTCACCCCCGGGCACACCAGCGGGCACTCCTCGTATGTGGTCGACGGCGTGCTGGTCAGCGGCGACGCGCTGATCACCGGGCACCCGCTGCTGCGCCGCGGTGGGCCGCAGCTGCTGCCGGCGGTGTTCAGCCACAGCCAGCAGAATTCGGTGCGCAGCCTGGACGCACTTGCCCTGCTGGACACCGAGGTGTTGTTGCCCGGGCACGGGGATGTGTGGCGCGGCCCGATCCGAGAAGCCACAGCGCGGGCCATCTCGTTGGCTGGCGGCAAATGACTTCGGGCGAGATCATCGCCACACCAACCACATCGGCATCACCAAAGTTTCTATAGTGTGACTCTCAAACGTGCTAGCACATCCGCTAGCTGAGTTGGGAGACCCATTTTCCTTGAAACCGGTTGTGACGGTGCCTAAGTCAAGCCAGCCACTTCTCGAACGCGATCGGAAGGAACGGACCCCACGACGGCAGCGGGTCCGGCGGTATCCGGGTATACCCCGTCGCGTCGTAGAGCGCCTCGGCCTCTGGCTGCCGATTGCCGGTGATCAGGTAGAGCCGCCGATACCCCCGTGCCAGGGTCTCGGCCTCCAGCGCTGCGAGCAGCGCCCTGGCGTAACCGCGGCGCCGATGGGCAGCGTCGGTCCAAATCCGCTTGAGCTCGGCGGTGTTGGCGTCGTAACGGCGAAACGCACCGCCGGTCACCGGCACGCCGTCCATCACGCCGATCAGCAGTCCGCCGTCCGGTGGCGCCAACTCCGCCCGGGGCACCGGCAACCAGGTGAGGTGGGTGCTCGGCGTGCCGCCGTATCGCTGCGCGTACTCGACGGCCAGTTCGGCCAGCAGCGGTTGTGCCAGCGGGTCGTCGTGAGTGGCCGACACGAACCGCAGTTGACCATGTGGCGGGCAAGATTGCGGCATCACCAAAACTCAAACGCGTGTCGCGGTGATGTATTCCGGGATGAACTCCGCGTCGCCGGGCCCCGTCCGCCGCCGCCTGCGCAGCCCCATGGCGCCCAGCAGCTCGGTGATGCCAAGCCCGGCCGTCTCCCAGCCATTCGACGCCAAATACTCTGGCACATAATGATATTCGCCGGGGTAGGTCAGGCTGGCCAGGTCGACGTCCAGGCCGCGCTGCCGCCAGCCGTCGACGAACGCGCGCTCGGCCCCGAGCTGCAACGGATTCCAGGTGGGCATGTGATCGGCGGTGAACCGGCTGCCCGCAGCGCTCGCGGTGGTGATGCCGTTCAGCAATTGATTCTGCGCGTCGGGCGGTAGGTATCCGACGAGCAACTGCTCGGCGACCCAGACCGTGGGCGCCGCGGTGTCGAACCCGACCCGGCGCAGCGCCGCCGGCCAATCCTGGTCCAGTTCAATGCCGATCGCACGCCGGTGGGTGGCCAATTCGGCGTCCAGCCCGCGCAGCACTTCGGCTTTGAAATCGAGCACTTGCGGCTGATCGACCTCATACACCGTGGTCCCCCGAGGCCACCACAACCGGTAGGGCCGGGTGTCCAGACCCGACGCCAGGATCACCACCTGCCGAATGCCCGCCCGGACCGCGTCGGCCAGGAATTCGTCCACGAACCGCGTATGCGCCGCCAGCGCATCCATCAGCGCCGCCATCGCCGGGTCGTCGCCGTCGTCCTCGGCGAACACGTGGTCCTTGATAGCCCGGGAGAGGTAGTCGATCCCGACGGCGCACAGCAGCGGCTCTGCGAACGAATCGTTCAGCTGCCCCTTATTGGTGGCCATCGCCCGCGCGGCCGCACCGAATGTTGCGGTTACCGCCACGTCGGCCGTCTGCACCATGGTCGTTTCAGACGCCGGAGCGACGCCGTAGGGTCAGCCCGGCGGCCACTCGCCAGCCCAGCAACAACAGCGCGGTGACCGTCGTCGCGACCACCACGAAACTTGCCGCCACGCCCGCGGAAGTCGCCTTGCGCAGCAGCATGCCGATGACCACGGTGGACAACCACACGACGACCCCGGTCGGCACCACCGCGGTCGGCCGCCGCCACGCGCGGGAGACCAGCCACCCGACGACGGTGCCGGTGAGAAACGGCCAGGCCGTCACGGCGATTCCGGTGACATTGAGACCTTCGTCGTGGCTGCGGCGCCCCACGGCGCAGAACACCAGCACACCGACGACATCCACCGCGAGCCAGGCCGGCCGCTGGAGCCTAAGCATGCAGGCAGACTACCGGGATGCTCCGCGATCTTGACCGCGCAGCCGCGGTGAACTTAGATTCGTCAAGAATGAATACTGATTCACGGGCCGGCCTTGCGGTGGTGACCGGCGCCGGATCCGGCATCGGCAAGGCGATTGCGCTGGGACTCGCCGCGCGCGGCGAGCGCGTGGTCGCCGCCGATCTCGACCGGACGGCGGCATGCGACACCGCCGACGAACGCCCCGGCCTGATCACCGCGTTACCGGTGGACGTGGCCGACCCGGAACAGGTCGGCACCCTGCGGGACCGGATCCACTCCGATCTCGGCGTGCCCAACATCGTCGTCAACGCGGCCGGATGGGACCGCACCGACCAATTCCTCAACGCCACACCGGAATTCGCTCAGAAGGTGGTGGCCATCAACTACCTGGGACCGGTGCACGTCTGCTCGGCGTTCCTGCCGGGGATGATCGAGACGCACGGCGGCGGACGCGTGGTCAACCTCGCCAGTGACGCCGGCCGGGTCGGCAGCGCCGGGGAGAGCATCTACGCCGGTGCCAAGGGCGGGGTGATCGCCTTGACCAAGTCGCTGGCCCGCGAGATGGCTCGACACCAGATCACCGTCAACTGCGTGTGCCCCGGCCCGACCGACACCCCGCTGTTTCATGCGCAACCCGAGAAATTGCGGGAAGCACTGGTCAAGGCCATCCCGTTTCGCCGGCTGGCCCGGCCCGAGGAGGTCGCCGCGCCCGTGCTGTTCTTCGCGTCCGAGGCCGCCTCGTTCATCACCGGACAGGTGATAAGTGTGAGCGGCGGCCTGACGATGGCAGGCTGATCACATGAGTACTAAGACACCACCCGCCTTCGACCGCAACGACCCGCTCGGCCTCGACGCCTCGCTATCCAGCGATGAGCTTGCGGTGCGCGACACCGTGCGGGAATTCTGCGCCGAGCATGTCCTCCCGCACATCGCGGAGTGGTTCGAAATCGGCGACCTTCCGGTTCGCGAACTGGCCAAGGGGTTCGGTCAACTCGGCTTGCTGGGCATGCACCTGGACGGGTACGGCTGCGGCGGGGCGTCGTCGGTGCACTACGGCCTGGCCTGCACCGAGCTGGAGGCCGCCGACTCCGGTATTCGGTCCATGGTCTCGGTGCAGGGGTCGCTGGCGATGTTCGCGATCTGGAATTTCGGGTCCGAGGAGCAGAAGCAGGAATGGCTGCCCGGCATGGCCACCGGCGAGCTACTCGGCTGCTTCGGCCTGACCGAACCCGACGTCGGCTCCGATCCCGCCGCGATGAAAACCCGGGCGCGCCAAGATGGTTCGGACTGGGTGCTGAATGGACGCAAGTTGTGGATCACCAACGGCTCGGTCGCCGACGTCGCGGTCGTGTGGGCCGCCACCGACGACGGGATCCGCGGTTTCATCGTGCCCACCAAGACGCCGGGATTCAGCGCCAACACCATTCACCACAAGCTGTCGCTGCGGGCCTCGATCACCAGTGAATTGGTGCTCGACGACGTGCGGGTGCCGGCCGAGGCGATGCTGCCCGAGGCCAAGGGGCTGCGCGGGCCGCTGTCCTGTCTGTCCGAGGCCCGCTACGGAATCATCTGGGGCTCCATGGGAGCGGCCCGCTCGGCCTGGCAGGCCGCTCTCGATTACGCCACGCAACGCACCCAGTTCGGCCGCCCCATCGCCGGCTTCCAGCTGACCCAGGCCAAGCTCGTCGACATGGCGGTCGAGCTGCACAAGGGCCAGCTGTTGTCGCTGCACCTCGGTCGCCTCAAGGACAGCGGCGGGCTGCGTCCCGAGCAGGTAAGCTTCGGCAAGCTCAACAACACCCGCGAGGCAATCAAGATCTGCCGGACCGCGCGAACCATACTGGGTGGCAACGGAATATCGCTGGAATACCCCGTCATCCGGCACATGGTCAACCTGGAATCGGTGCTGACGTACGAGGGAACGCCCGAAATGCATCAGCTGGTCCTCGGCCATGCGTTCACCGGCAGCGACGCCTTCCGCTGACAGGAGCACCGATGGCCGCACGCCTGGAGTACACGTCCGAGCATCACCAGTTCCGAGAACTGGTACGCGATTTCGTGCGGCAGACGGTCGTGCCCAATCACGAGAATTGGGAACGGGACGGCCAATGGGATCGCTCGCTGTTCATCGAGGCGGGCAAACTCGGGCTGCTGGGCTTCTCGGTGCCCGAGCGTCTCGGCGGTCCGGGTGTGAGCGATTTCCGCTACAACGCGATCGTGATCGACGAATTGCAGCGCGCGGGTGCCGCCGCCGAGGCCATCGCCTTCACGCTGCAAAACGACGTGGTGCTGCCCTATCTCACCGATCTGACCACCCCCGAACAGCAACAACGCTGGCTGCCCGGCGCGGTCACCGGCGAGACGGTGCTCGCCATCGCGATGACCGAGCCCGGCACCGGCAGCGATCTGGCGGGGATCCGCACGACGGCGGTGCGAGACGGTGACGACTACGTCGTCAACGGCGCCAAGACGTTCATCTCCAACGGACAGATCGGCGATCTCTTCGTCATCGCGGTGCGCACCGCGCCGGACCGCCACCAGGGGCTGTCGCTCCTGGTCGTCGACCCCGCCACGCCCGGCTTCTCCCGCGGCCGCAACCTGGAGAAGATCGGCCTGCACGCCCAAGACACCAGCGAGCTCACCTTCACCGATATGCGGGTGCCGAGGGCCAATCTGCTCGAAGACGAAGGCAGGGGTTTCTACCAGCTGATGAAGAACCTGCCCCAGGAGCGGCTCGCGCTCGGGGTGGGGGCGGTGGCCGCCGCCGAAGGCGTTCTGGCGCAGACCCTCGACTACGTGCGCGACCGCACGGCGTTCGGCTCACCGATCGCCAGCTTTCAGAACAGCCAATTCGTCCTCGCCGAACTCGCAACCGAAATCGACGTCGCCCGTACCTATCTCGACGACTGTCTGGCCGAGCACCTGGCAGGCGAGCTGACCGCCGCGCGCGCCGCCCGGCTGAAGTGGTGGACCACCGACCTGCAGGTGCGCACCGCCGACCGCTGCCTGCAATTGCACGGTGGATACGGCTACATGCGCGAATACAGCGTGGCGCGCGCCTTCGTCGACGCCCGCATTCAGACCATCTACGGCGGCACCAACGAGATCATGAAGACGATCATCGCCAAGGACCTGGGCATCTAGGGTCATGGTCACCGATTACAGCGATCTTCCCGTCGAGGAGGCCGTGCGCGCCGCCCGGGCCAGTTCGCGGCGCCGCCAGGTGCTGGATGCCGCGGTCAAGGTCATGGGCCGCAACGGGTTTCACCAAATGTCCATGCAGGACCTGGCCACCGAGGCCAAGGTCAGCGTCGGCCTGATCTACAAGTACTTCGGCGGCAAGGAGGACCTGCTGCTCGCGACGATCGTGCGGATCCTGGACGTGTTCCGCGATCAACTGGCACCGGTCATCGCGGCCGCCGGTGACGACGTCGTCGACCAGTTGACCATGGGCGTGCGCCGCTATGTCCAGATCGTCGACGAGAACCTCGACGGCGTGGTGCTGACCTACCGGGAGAGCCGCACCCTCGGGGCGCCCGGCCGCTCCCAGATCAAGGACCTCGAAATCGCCAGCGCCGCACCGCTGCGCGCGGTGATCGAGGATGGCATCGCCCAGGGGATCTTTCGCGCGGTCGACGTCGACCTCATCGTGTTCGACATCATGCTGCTCGCCCATGGCTGGGCCCTCAAGCACTGGCACTTCGGGACGATCTACAGCATCGATCAGTACATCGCGTTGCAGACCCGGCACGTGCTGACCGGATTGATTACCGACGACCGCCGCGCCGACTACGCGCACGTGCTGAAATAACGTTCATGAGACTCACCGCCCGCCCGATTCGCTGCATGATCGCGCTGCTGGCCCTGGGCGCCGCCGCCGGTTTGCCCACGGCGGACGCCGATCCCACCGGGGCGCTGCCCGCAATGACGTCCAGTGGCGGTGGGCCGATCATCGGCGGCGGCAACAATGCCGGGACCGCACAGCAGCTGTTCAGTTTCGGCGCTCCCAACGTGCAGGAGGTCGACGGCTCGGACGCCGCGCAATTCATCACGAGCGCCGCCGCGAGCACGAGTTCGCAACTGGCCGCGCCCTTCTCACTGATGCGCCGGGCGCTCACCTGCCAGACCAACAACGCCGGATTCGGGGCGCGCGCCTTTCGGCGCAGCGACGGGCAATGGGGAGGCGCGATGGTGGTCGCGGCCAAGGGCGCTACCCCGAACGTCGACGGCCTGGTCGCCTGCGCCAAGACCAATTGGCGCAGAGCCACGGCCGGTACGCAGAATTCGCTTTGCAACGCCGGATGGAGTACCCCCAACACCTACGAGAGCCGCCGCGGCGAGACCTACTACATCTTGCTCGCCGGCACCGCCAACGACTTCTGCACCGCGGTCAACGGAAAATTCAAGGACAACTCCAACGGGTGGCCGTTCTAAACTGCAGCAGTTCACAGCGCCATGAGGCCCAGCTGGGCCAAGATGCCGCATCAAGCCGGGCTTGACATGTTTCTCCCCTGGGTCGGGCAGCGGAGTCATAGGCTGGGTATGCGCCGCAGGGGACTCTGGGAAAAGGGGTGAGCATGTCGCGTCATCGCGTCGTCATCATCGGAAGCGGATTCGGTGGGCTGAACGCGGCCAAGGCACTCAGCAGGGCCGACGTCGACGTCACCCTGATCTCGAAGACGACGACCCACCTGTTCCAGCCGTTGTTGTACCAAGTGGCCACCGGCATCCTGTCCGAGGGTGATATCGCCCCGACCACCCGGCTGATCCTGCGGCGGCAGAAGAACGTCCAGGTGCTGTGGGGCGACGTCAGTGATATCGACCTGACGGCGAAGACTGTCACGTCGCACCTGATGGGCATGCAGACGGTGACACCCTTTGACAGCCTCATCGTGGCTGCGGGCGCGCAGCAGTCGTACTTCGGGAATGACCAGTACGCGGCCTTCGCGCCCGGCATGAAAAGCGTCGATGACGCCCTTGAGCTGCGGGCCCGCATCCTCGGCGCGTTCGAGGCCGCCGAAGTCGCCACCGACCCGTCCGAGCGGCAACGCCGCCTGACGTTCGTGGTCGTTGGCGCCGGGCCCACCGGGGTCGAGCTGGCCGGCGAGATCGTGCAGCTCGCCGAGCGAACCCTGGCCGGGGCGTTCCGGACGATCACACCCAGCGAATGCCGGGTGATCCTGCTCGACGCGGCACCCGCGGTGTTGCCGCCGATGGGTGCCAATCTGGGTTTCAAGGCGCAACGCCGGCTGGAGAAGATGGACGTCGAGGTTCAGCTCAACGCGATGGTGACCGCGGTGGACTACATGGGCATCACGATCAAGGAGAAGGACGGCGGCGAGCGGCGCATCGAATGCGCGTGCAAGGTGTGGGCCGCGGGCGTGCAGGCCAGCGAGCTGGGCAAGATGCTCGCCGAGCAGTCCGACGGAACCGAGACCGACCGCGCCGGCCGGGTGATCGTCGAGCCCGACCTCACGGTCAAGGGGCATCGGTACGTGTTCGTCGTCGGCGACCTGATGTCGGTGCCCGACGTCCCGGGCATGGCCCAGGGCGCGATCCAGGGGGCGCACTACGTCACCAAGCTCATCAAGCAGGCGGTGAAGGGCCACGACGATCCCGCCAACCGCAAGCCGTTCAAGTACTTCGACAAGGGCAGCATGGCCCTCATCTCGCGGTATAGCGCCGTCGCGAAGGTCGGCAAGCTGGAGTTCGGCGGCTTCATCGCCTGGTTGGCGTGGCTGCTGCTGCACCTGTACTACCTGGTCGGCCACCGCAATCGCATCGCCGCCATGTTCGCCTGGGGGATCTCCTTCTTGGGCCGCACCCGCGGCCAGATGGCCATCACCAGCCAGATGATGTACGCCCGGCCGGTGGTCGACTGGGTGGAGCAGCAAGCGCAAGAGGGAAGCCTGGCGGCGGCCGAACGCATCGACGCGGCCGAGAAACAGGCCGGCTAGCT
>NZ_DASUHS010000159.1:0-2038 GCF_036273375.1 Mycobacterium sp.
GTCGACCACATGCGCGGCCAGAACCTGCTGATCACCTACATCAAGGACAACTATCCCGACGGCAACATGGTCGTGGTGTCCCCCGACTCCGGCCGGGTCCGCATTGCCGAGAAGTGGGCCGACGCATTGGGCGGCGTTCCGCTGGCCTTCATCCACAAGACCCGCGACCCGCGGGTGCCCAACCAGGTGGTCTCCAACCGCGTCGTCGGCGAGGTCGACGGCCGCACCTGCGTCCTGATCGACGACATGATCGACACCGGCGGCACCATTGCCGGCGCCGTGAAATTGTTGCTTGACGACGGCGCCAGTGACGTCATCGTCGCCGCGACCCACGGCGTGTTGTCCGAGCCGGCCGCCGAGCGCCTGGCCGCATGCGGCGCTCGGGAGGTCATCGTCACGAACACCCTGCCGATCGGCGAGGAGAAGCGGTTCCCCCAGCTGACGGTTTTGTCCATCGCGCCGCTGCTGGCCAGCACCATTCGCGCCGTATTCGAAAACGGCTCAGTCACAGGACTATTCGACGGAGACGCGTAGATGGCTGGTAAGCCAGACAAAGCCGTCATCTATCACAATCCCAAGTGCACTACCTCCCGCAAGACGCTGGACCTGTTGCGCGACAACGGCTTTGAACCCACCGTCGTCGAGTACCTGAAGACCCCGCCGACCCGCGACGAGCTGGTGAACATCATCCGCGACGCGGGTATCGACGTGCGCGCCGCGGCCCGCAAGCGTGAGTCGCTCTACGACGAGCTGAATCTCGCGGACGCGAGTGATGACCAGTTGCTCGACGCCATGGTCGAACACCCGATCCTCATCGAACGACCCTTCGTCATCACGCCGAAGGGCACTCGGCTGGCCCGCCCGATCGACGCGGTCCGCGAGATTCTGTGAACCGGCTCGGCCGCCGCGTGGCCGCTGCCGCGATGGTTGCGGTGGCTTTCTGTGCGAGCGGCTGCGCCCCGAAACCGCCTGACTACCAATCGATCTTGTCGACGACCTCGACGGCCACCACAACCAAGGCGGCGGAGAAGCCGGTTCCGCTGTCGCAGTACCTGCAAAGCATCGGGGTGACCGGGCAACCGGTGGCACCCGGATCGTTGCCCGACCTGACGGTGTCGATACCGACGCCCCCGGGCTGGGCGCCGTTCACCAGCCCGAACATCAGCCCGCAAACGCTGATCATCTCGCAGGGCGGCAAGTTCCCCACGGCGCGGCTGGTGGTTTTCAAACTGAACGGTGACTTCGACCCGGCCCAAGTCATCAAGCACGGCAACGACGATGCGCAACTGTTCGAGAATTTCAAGCAGCTGGACGCCTCGGGCGCGCCCTACAACGGATTCCCCTCGTCGATGATCCAGGGCAGCTACGACCTCGAGGGTGGGATGCGGCTGCACAGCTGGAACCGCATCGTCATTGCGACCGGATCGCCGCCCGCACACCAGCGTTATCTGGTGCAGCTGACCATCACCGGCTTCGCCAATCAGGCGGCCGCACAGGCGAGCGACATCGACGTGATCATTCACGGATTCGTCGTCGCGGCAAAGTGATTCAGACGCGACGGCTAGCTTCCTGAACGAGCTGGACACGCGAGGCAAGGCCGAGCTTGGCGTAGACGTGGGTCAGGTGCGTCTGCACGGTGCGCGGCGAGATGAAAAGCCGCGCGCCGATGTCCTTATTGCCCAAGCCTTCCCGAACCAGACGCACCACATCCTGTTCCATGGGCGTCAGGGACCCCCAGCCACTGGTTCCGCGTTTGCGTTCGCCACGACCGCGCTGTGCGTAAGCGATCGCATCCTCGGTGGACATGGCCGCGCCTTCGGCCCATACTGCGTCAAAGTCGCTCTGCCCCAGGGCCTCCCGAATAGCAGCCGCAGCGACGTCGTGGTCGGCTTGATACATGGGGAAGCGAACGGCCCCCATGCGCTGCCGCATTCCTTCCGCGGCGCCCAACAGACGCGCCGCGAAGGGGTGGTTGCCGCCGCCGGCTGCCAAGTGGGCCAGGCATTCAAAGGTGTCGGGGATGCGAGCGTAGGCCTGT
>NZ_DASUHS010000160.1:0-7492 GCF_036273375.1 Mycobacterium sp.
AAGAAGGTCAAGCTGCCCAAGAACGCCACCGCCAGGATCGGTCAGACCTCGCTGCTGGGTTCGCAGCACGTCGAGCTCGTCGCGCCACCAAACCCGTCGCCCGAACTGCTCAAGAACGGCGACACCATTCCCCTGAAGAACTCGACCTCGTATCCCACCACCGAGCAGACGCTGGCCAGCCTGTCCCTCATCCTGCGCGGCGGCGGCATCCCCAACCTGGAGGTGCTGCAGAACGAGATCTACAACATCTTCAACGGGCGCGGCGACCAGATCCGGGCCCTGCTCGGCAAGCTGGACACCTTCACCAGCCAGCTCAACGAGCAGCGCGACGACATCACCCACGCGATCGACTCGACCAACCGGCTGCTGACCTACGTGGGTGGCCGCGCCGACGTCCTGGATCGGGTGCTCACCGACATCCCGCCGCTGATCAAGCATTTCGCCGACACCAAGAACCTGCTGATCAACGCGACCGATTCGGTGGGACGGCTCAGCCAGGCCGCCGACCAGTACCTGTCGGAGGCGCGCGGGCCGCTGCACACCGACTTGCAGGCTTTGCAGTGCCCGCTGAAGGAGCTCGGCCGGGCCTCGCCGTACCTGATCGGCGCGCTGAAGCTGATTCTCACCCAGCCGTTCGATATTGACACGGTCCCGAAGATCTTCCGCGGGGACTACATCAACATCTCGCTGACGCTCGACCTGACCTACAGCGCGGTCGATAACGCGTTCCTCACCGGAACCGGATTGTCGGGAGCCCTGCGGGCGCTCGAGCAGTCGTTCGGGCGCGATCCGGAGACGATGATCCCGGACGTGCGCTACACGCCGAACCCGAATGACGCCCCGGGTGGACCGCTGGTGGAAAGGGGGGACCGGAATTGCTGACTCCTTTCATCCGACGCCAGCTGATCGCCTTCGGGATCCTGACCGTCATCTCGCTGCTCGTGCTCGGGATCTACTACCTGCAGGTCCCGACCCTTGTCGGCATCGGCCGCTACACGCTGAAGGCCGACCTGCCGGCATCGGGCGGGCTGTATCCCACCTCCAACGTCACCTATCGCGGCATCACCATCGGCAAGGTCACCGACGTCGAGCCGACCGAGCGTGGCGCCCAGGCGACGATGAGTATCGACAGTCACTACAAGATCCCGATCGATGCGACGGCCAACGTGCACTCGGTCTCGGCCGTCGGTGAGCAATTCCTGGACCTGACCTCGAGCGGTAATACCGGCAAGTACCTGGCGGACGGGCAGACCATCACCAAGGGCACGGTGCCGGCCGAGATCGGGCCGGCCCTGGACACGGCGAACCGCGGGCTGTCGGTGCTGCCCAAGGAGAAGATCGGCCAGCTGCTCGACGAGACGGCGCAATCCGTCGGCGGGTTGGGCCCCAACCTGCAGCGGTTGGTCGACGCCACCCAGGCGATCGTCGGCGATTTCAAGAACCAGATGACCGATGTCAACGACATCATCCAGAACTCCGGCCCGGTGCTGGACAGCCAGGTCAAATCGGGCGACGCCATCGAGCGCTGGGCGCGCAATCTGAACAGGCTGGGCGCCCAGACCGCGCAGCAGGATCAACACCTGAAAAGCGTGCTGCGCCAGGCGGCGCCAACGGCCGATGAAGTGGCCGCAACCTTCAACGACGTGCGGGATTCGCTGCCGCAGACGCTGGCCAACCTCGAGGTCGTCCTCGACCTGCTCAAGCGCTACCACACCGGCGTCGAGCAGGTCCTGGTGTTCCTCCCGCAGGGTGGATCGATCGCCCAGACGGTGGCCGCACCGTTCCCCAACCAGGCTGCGCTCGACCTGGCGCTGTCGATCAACCAGCCGCCGCCCTGCCTCACGGGCTTCATCCCGGCCCCAGAGTGGCGGTCACCGGCCGATACCAGCCTCCAGCCGCTGCCCACGGGGACATACTGCAAGATCCCGATGGAAACCCCGGCCAACAGCGTGCGCGGATCGCGCAACATCCCGTGTACGGACATTCCTGGCAAACGGGCCGCGACTCCGCGGGAATGCCGCGACCCCAAGCCGTACGTGCCCGCGGGCACCAATCCCTGGTATGGCGACCCCAACCAGACTCTGACCTGCCCCGCGCCGTCGGCGCGCTGTGACCAGCCGGTGAAGCCGGGCATCGTGATCCCCGCTCCGTCGGTGGACAACGGGCTGAACCCGGCACCCTCTGACCGGGTCCCGGGCACGCCCCCGCCCACCAGCGATCCGTTGTCCCGGCCGGGGTCGGGTACCGTGCAGTGCAATGGCCAGCAGCCCAACCCGTGTGTCTACAAACCCAGCGGGCCTCCCTCGGCGATCTACAGTCCCCAAAGCGGTGAACTGGTAGGGCCAGACGGAGTGAAATACTCCGTCGAGAACTCGACCAGAACAGGAGACGATGGATGGAAGGAGATGCTGGCACCAGCCGGCTGAACCCCATCGACACGGACGATTCGTTGACCACGCAGGACAAGATCGAGGATTCGAGGGCACCCGAGACCGGAGCCGAACAGACCGGTCCGCAGGACGCCTCCGGGGATCCGGTGGAGTCCACCGATGACGATGCCGACGTCGACACCCGGCCCGAGTCCGACGGCGCTGCCGGGGACGATGGGGAGTCCGGCGAGCCCACCGTGGCCGTACCGCGCGGTCCGTCCCGGGTGGGTCGCGGGTGGCTGGCCGCCATCGTCGCGGTACTGGTGCTGTGCGCCGGCGCCGTCGGGGCGGGTGGCTACCTCGCGCTGCACTACCACGACCAAACCCAACGGACCGCCCGCAACGACGACGCGGCGCTGAGGGCCGCGGTGGAGTGCGTGTCGGCGACCCAGGCCCCCGACACCAACGCGATGAACGCGAGCGAGCAGAAGATCATCGACTGCGGCACCGACGCCTTCCGCTCGCAGGCGTTGCTGTACACCAGCATGCTCGTGCAGGCGTATCAGGCCGCGAACATCCACGTTCAGGTGTCGGATGCGCGGGCAGCTGTGGAACGTAACAACCCTGACGGGTCGATCGACATCCTTATCGCGCTGCGCGTCAAGGTCGCCAGCGACCAGAACCAGAGCGAAGCCGGCTACCGGTTGCGCGTGAAGATGGCCTTCGCCGAGGGGCAGTACAAGATTTCCAAGCTCGACCAGGTGACGAAGTGACGGTGGTGGTCGAACAGACTGCGCCCACGGCAATCCAGGAGTCATCGCGGGACACCGTGGTGCCCTGGCGTTCTCGCGTCAGCGCATTCGCGGTCGACGTACTGCCCGGCATCGCCGTCGTCATCACGATGGCGTTGGTTCTGGGTACCGTGCCGGCCCACGGCGTGTGGTGGTGGCTGGCCATCTCCGTCCTCGGCATAGTGACCCTGCTGGTTCTGGTCAACCGGCTCTTGCTGCCGGTGATCACCGGATGGAGCCTCGGCCGCGCGTTGGTGGGTATCGCGGTGATGCGACGCACCGGCGCCGCTCCGGGACCGTGGACGCTCCTACTTCGAGACGTCGCCCACCTGCTCGACTTCGCGTCGATTGTGGGATGGCTTTGGCCCCTGTGGGATTCACGTCACCGTACCTTCGCCGACATGTTGGCGCGCACCGAAGTGCGCCGCCTGGAACCGGACACGGCGCCGCCCCACATCCGGCGCTGGAGCGCGGTCGCCGTGTCGAGCGCGGTGATGCTCTGCCTGGCCGGGGTCGCCGTGAGCTTTTTCGTGGCGTACTCCGCGGACCGGGCGACCGATCAGACCCGCGCCCAGATCGCGACGCAGGGACCCAAGATGGTCGCCCAGATGCTGACTTATGACCCCAAATCGCTGCACGATGACTTCACGCGGGCACTGTCGCTGGCGACCGACAAATATCGGTCCCAGCTGGCGGTCCAGCAGGACTTGGTTCAGAAGGGGAACCCGGTCATCAACGAGTATTGGGTCACGAACAGTTCGATCGAATCGGCGAGCCCGGATCGGGCGACGATGCTGCTGTTCATGCAAGGGCGGCGCGGCGCCGGGCCCGCGCAGCGCTACATCAGCGCCACAGTGCGGGTGAGCTTTGCCAAAGTCGGCGGAACCGCCTGGCGCGTAGACGATCTCAACGTGCTGACCAAGCCGAAGCAGCCCGGGGGCGGTAGATGAGCCCGCGCCGCAGGTTTGCCCCCGACGAGCGACCCCTGCTCATCGCGCGCCCGGTCGAGGTCGAGGCGCAGCGACCATGGCTGGTGCCGTTGGCCAGCACGGTCGCCGCGGTGCTGATGGTGGCGGCGATCACCGCATGCGCGCTGATGCTTGCCGCGCATGCATCCCGGGCGCGGACCGCGTCAAAGGATCGCGAGGTGCTGAATTACGTAACCGGGTTCATGACGCAGTTCACCTCCATCGATCCGTTTCACGCCAACGACTACGTGAACCGAATCTTGGCGCAGGCGACCGGCGACTTCGCCAAGCAGTACCAGAAGAACGCCAACGAGATCCTCCTCCAGGTCGCCCGGGCCGAACCGGCCACCGGCACCGTTTTGGACGCCGGCCTGGAGCGATGGAACGACGACGGCAGCGTCAATGTCATGGTGGCGACGGCGATCACCACCAAGTCGCCGGATGAAAAACAGGTATTGCAGAACGCCAATCGTTGGGCGGCAACCGCGACGCAGGAAGGGAACCAGTGGAAGATCAGCAACCTGCAGCAGGTGACGTGACCGCCGAGGAGAACACCGCCATCCCCAAGGACGAGGCAACTGGAGCGGCGGAGGGCGACGGCCCGGAGCTAAGTGACGAAAAGGCCGGTGCGACGGCGGAATCCGACGCCGACGATGGAACCGCGGCCGAGACGGACGGCGCCGACGCCGAGGCCACCGAGAAGGACGCGGAGCAGGCCGACGAGGATGCGGAGCAGACCACCGACACGGCGCCGCCCGACGGTGCGCGGAAAAAGCGGCGGGCCGGTAAGGCCTGGGCCATAGTCGCAATGATTGCCGCCCTGCTGTTCGCCGGATCCGCAGCGTTCGCCGGCGCGATGATGCAGCCGTATCTGGCCGACCGGGCCACCGCCGCAACGAAGCTGAACATCGCGCGGACGGCGGCCAACGCGATCACCACGCTGTGGACGTACACGCCGGAGAACATGGACACGCTCGCCGACCGCGCATCCCGCTACCTCAGCGGCGATTTCGAAGCCCAGTACCGCAAATTCGTCGACGCGATCGTGGCCCCCAACAAGCAGGCCAAGATCACCAACAGCACCGAGGTCACCGGCGCGGCGGTCGAGACGCTCGACGACCCCAACGCTTCGGTCATTGTCTACACCAACACGACCTCCACCAGCCCGCTGACCAAGAACGTCCCGTCGCTGAAATACCTGTCCTACCGGTTGTTCTTGAAGCGATCCAACAGCCGTTGGCTGGTGACCAGGATGACGACGATCACGTCGTTGGATCTGACGCCGAAAGTTTAGCGGCGCCGGTCGGCGGCGCGAAATATACTGCACCGCATGGCTGTCACGTCACCGGTATCCGAACGATGGACCGTAGCAGCGTTGCTGCTGTTGACCTTCGCGACCGGATTGGCCGACTCGATCAGTATCCTGGCGCTCGGTCACGTGTTCGTCGCCAATATGACCGGCAACGTGATCTTCCTCGGATTCTGGCTCGCTCCGAGCACCACCATCGACCTGACCGCCGTCGTGGTGGCCCTGCCGACCTTCATCTGCACGACGATCGTCAGCGGCCGACTGGCACGCCATTTCGGCATCCGCACGAGAACGTGGATCACCACGGTACTGGCAACCGAGATCGTCCTGTTGGTGGCGCTGGCGATCCTGGCGGGCACGGGAGTGCTGCGTTACCAGGGCAATTCCAAGCTATTCATGATCGGCATCCTCGCGGTGACGTTCGGTTTACAACATTCGAGTGCGCGCCAATTCGGCATTCAGGAGCTGTCCACCACCGTGCTGACGTCGACGATCGTCAGCCTCGGACTGGACAGCCACCTGGCCGGTGGCACCGGCGAACGCCACCGGCTGCGCATAGGCGTGGTCGCCACCATGTGTGCCGGCGCCTTCTTCGGTGCGACGATGTCGAGATACGTGATCGCCCCCGTGTTCGTCGTCACCGCGGCGGTGATAACAACGAGCCTGCTGATCTTTCGGTTGGGTCCGGCCGCGACGAAACCTGCTGCGGCCGTAGCTAGTTGAACGCGAGCCAGCTGGGCAGCGCCCGTTCGTGTGAATCGCAGAGCACCTGCCGGGTGTCACACGATCCCCGCGGTGATCCCGCGCCGGCCCACATGCCCCCGGTGTCGCGGCGCAGCACGATCGCCGACGAGCCACCGCCGTCGAGCAGCACGGCGTTATCGCTGCCCAGTCCTCGGAACAGGTCCTGCATGTTGTCCGGGGTGTAGTTGCCGCCCTCGAAGATGTACATCTCGTCCTTTTGCCGGGCGTAAGCCACGGCCGTTCGGGCCGCGCTGGGCCCGCCGTCGTGTAGCTGTCCGGTGTTGCCGGGCGCCAACAGCCCGATGCCCGAGACCGCGACGAACTTCTCGTTCTTGTTGAGCAGGTCGGCGACCACCGGAGTGGCGGCGTCGTAGTCGCTCTTTGTCCTGGGCCACACCACATATGGCGCACCACCGGACGGCAGGATCATGGTTGACAGCGCGCTCCAGCTCTCGCCGCCACCGGACAGGCCCTGCTTGCCGGGGTAGGCGACGGTGCCGGTGACCGCCGCGTTGGCGCGGCCCTGGCCCTGGGTGTTGTCGACGAAGGCGCCCAGCGGTGAACTGCAGCCGGTTTGGCGCCACGATCCGCCCTTTTGTCCGCGAACGTCGAAGAAGTTGGCGTTGATCGCGATGGTCGGCTGGCCCATGCGCTGCCAGGCCTGCAGTGGTGCGTAGAGCTCCGAGGCCTGCCAGAGGCCCTCGCCCGTGCGGGCCCCAGGGTTGTTCTCGCACCGGGCCTGATCGCCCTGGTGCGTGTCGACCAGCAGGTGCGGCGACAGGCGTCCTGCCGCGTTCTTGATGATCATCAGGTGGCCGCCGTTGTTCATCTCATACCAGCTGCCGCCGGCGTTCAGCATCGGCGCGGGATGGCCGGGCCCGAAGTTGTAGACCAGGTAGGAACCACGGGTGCTGCCAATGGCGTTGGCCAGCAGGTCACGGCCGTCGGCGGCCCGGGCCAGGGGCTGTCCCGAGGTGATGGCCAGCGTGAAGCAGGCGACAACGGCGGCGCAGCACGCCGCGAGCCGGCGGAAGCTGGCGCGTCGGGTCAGCACGATAGCCCTTTCCGCCCGGAACTGATGCAACAGAAACATCATCAGTCTCAGAATTCACACTGTCAACATAAATAACGTTGTGGTGACAGTAGGGCTACGCGCGAATTACGCTTGCTCGCTTGAACTTTCAGGCTCGGCGGCGGCGGGATCGGCCGGCTCGGCGGCGGCGAGTTCGGCCGGCTCGGTGTCCGCAGCCGGCTCAGTTTTGGTCGGCGCGGCGGCGGCCGGGTCCGCGTGCTTACCGCGGCGGGCCTGGT